>CAYOGS010000069.1:0-8561 GCA_964403435.1 uncultured Rhodospirillales bacterium
CCGTTCGGTTGGTAGTTTGCCCATCATCTTCTGCCTATGACGACGTCTACCTAGATCATTGGCAGCCAGCTATTCTTGGTCTCTGCATCGCACTTGTTGGCGGTCTTTTTACTTATCTCACCCTCCAGCATTTCGGCTGGCGGTGGGAGGTCGCGACCGGCGCCTGCCTGTTGCTCCTGTTCGGCGCGGCGCGACTGTATGTGCGAATACACAAACACCGCCACTTGAGCGATCAAAGGCCTCCGAGCAAGTGTTATTTACCACAAGATGTCATGCCAGTTGAAACGGCTATGACCGCCTATAAAGCTCAGAGAACATCTCACCCATAGATCGCGTTCGCTATAAAATAAAAGGGTCACACCGGGGCTTTTAGTTAACAAAATTTGGGCCATTGACTGAGCCTATTGCCAAATCGGAAACTATTTCGGCACCACTTCGGCTTGCCTAGCCGGCAAACCCGTGCAAATGAAGAAGGATAATTCAGGCCCAGTACGATATATTGAACGGAACACATGTTACCATTGGTTGACCCCTATCGCTACTACCAGGCCGACTATGACGGCGTCACACACCGCGTGCTGAACGCCTTGGAAGCAGACGCTAGCGCCTCGTTCAAGCATCTCGCGCAATTGCAAAGTTTTGCGCAAGAGCGAAAACTGGAGCTCGCACTCGGTTGGGCAAGTGGCCAGGCGGCGCCAGTGCTAGTGGCTCGCCAGGAGAGCCAGATTGACCACCAACTCACACGTGTTCAGGATTACCTGGCGAGGGAGAACCCGCACGCGGCCGTGACCGTTCCAGATAACCTCTATATAGCCGGATGCAACGGCCAGGGCGGCGTGTGCTGCGACTGGAAAGAGGCCGGCCGCGCTTTGACACGACTGGCCGAACACCAAAATGTCGAAGCGGCGATTGTCACGGCGGCGACCACCGAACGGATCAAGCTGCCAACACCGGCGACTCTCGCCAGCGTCTCCTTCGGCGGAGAGAAGCCGGTGGTGGCGGAAGCCTTCAAGGTCTTTGCGGATTGGATTTACCGCGTACCGGTGGCGCCGGACAGCGGCAAACATTTCATCCCACCTCAATCTCAGGAAATCAGCCGTGCAAAAGTGGATGAACTAACAGTAGGATTACCACTACAGGATTTCCGTCAAGATCACCGCCGCATCTGGCCAGCGTTAAAAGCCATGCGGCAGCTTGAACTGGCGTGACGTTCTGAGAAGTTCCGCGGGCATTTCCAAGCCATAGGAGCACGACCGATCAATGGCGAAAAAACCAATTTTCGCTTTTCATCTCATGGCGCAGACGGACAGCCCAGCCGCAGCACATAGGCTTGGTTAGCGGGATTGAAGACGGAGTTTTCCGGCTCCCCACTTTTGCCTTCTTGCGCATCAAGAATATTCAACAGCCAGCCGGCCGCGGACTCGATGCGCCAATCCGTGGATTTGCGCAACTGCTCTAACGCCGGTTGGTCCGCACGCGCGATCTTTGCCCGGCAATAGGCTTTGCCGATGGTTTGCAAATCCGGCTTATAGCCTGGCGCGACGATCGCATGCCCCATCCATTGCCAGGTGAACGAAGCGGCAATCGCAGCACAAATCGCCCGTGTGCGCTCCGGCTGCACACTAGCGCAATCAGGCCGCCGCTTGTTCGCTGCCCCCGCCTCCGGCGCGAGCAGCAGCAAGGCTGCGGTGAGTAAAAGACATCTGGCTAGCAAAATCTCTATCCTTTCCGATACAACCCCTGACCACTAAACATCAGAAAGTTCTTATCGCGTAGAATTTGCGTCTGCTGCCTAATCTTCGCACATATTTTGCGATTATCTTCTAGTTTATCTTGCAGCAGTTGCTCGTTTCAGCAAACCGCAGCACACAATTCTTAGATAGTATTCGAGCAGAAGACGCGAAGAAATCTGAGTTTGCAGCCCCTTGTCACGCCAACGACGACACGACCTAATATCCACTCGCTATCCGCTCAACCAGTTGTTTGACGCTCGGAATAAACCCGTTGGCGTAATACGGGTCTTGCGCGAAGCGATAGGCGTTGGTGCCACCAAACATCAGCTGATTCTCCACGTCACCATCATGGCTAATATTCTGCAGCGTCTTCTGAATGCAGAAGCTGCGCGGATCCGGTTTCTTGCCGGTAGAATGGTCTTCATTGACTGCCCAATTGGAGAAGTTGCAGGCATTGAGACAGCCCATGCAATTCACCTGATCTTGGGAGATCTGCTGCGCCTTTTGCGGCGTGACGAAAATAATGGTGTTGTCCGGAGTCCGCATGGCGCGGGAAAAGCCCTGCGCCGTCCAATCCTGGGCATGCCCCATATCGCCCACCGTTAGATAGACCGGCCTACCGACGGCGCCCACCTGGAACGGCACCACATGCTCCCCCACTGACTCCAACGCATAGGCCAGCTGGCGGTCAGAACGGTCAATCAGCTCCTGCAAAAAAGGGTTGCGGACGGCGGAGGAATAAAACCCCGTAGGCGAGAATTTGTTCAAAAAAACATCGCCCTTCTTTAGTTGCAGGAGCTTCTGCTTCCAAGCGTTTGAGATGGGGCTTTCCTGGGTAAGTAGGGGCCGGGTACCGAACTGGAAGCCGATGGGCCCGAGTTCGGGACTGTCAATCCAGTCCTGCCATTCGGCCAGCCACCAAACGCCGCCAGCCATGATGATGGGTACATCGCCCAATCCCTGCTCCCGCATATACTCGCGCAGCGCCAGCACGCGCGGAAACGGGTCTTCCGGCTTAGTCGGGTCTTCGGAATTGGTGATGCCGTTGTGACCGCCGGCGCGCCAAGGGTCTTCATAGACCACCGCGCCTAACAACTCGCGGAACTTGCGGAATGAACGCAGCCACAGAGCCCGGAACGCGCGGGCAGAGGAGATGATAGGGTAATAGGACACGCCATGATGTCCAGCGATTTCCGCCAGCTTATAAGGCATGCCAGCGCCGCAGGTGACGCCGTGGATGAGGCCCTTGGCGCCTTCCAAAATTCCCTGCAGGATGCGCTCGGCCGCGCCCATCTCCCAGAGGATATTCATATGGATGCGGCCCTGCCCACCAGAGATCTCGTGCGCCGTCCGCGCCTGCGCAATGCCCCCCTTGATGGCAAAGGCCACCAGTTCTTCGTGCCGCTGCTGGCGGGTACGTCCTTGGTAAATTTGCGGCATGATTTTGCCATCGGAATCGTAATAATCGGCGTTCACGCCGGAAAAAGTTCCGACCCCGCCGGCACCCGCCCACGCGCCAGAACTTTCGCCGTTGGAGACCGAAATACCTTTGCCGCCTTCCACCACGGGCAGAACCTCGCGGCCGGAGAGTAAAATGGGATTAAGTGTTTTCACTACCTGTCCTGACGGGAAAATCAAAAAGCAGATTATAAATGGATTTCTATCCCCTGCCAAATACTATGTCGGCATGGTTGCCACCACATCGATACTGTCATAGAGTAGCTTGATGGTGGCGTGTGGTGAGGTTCATAGTTACTCTGACTCTGCGGTGACTAAAACACTGCACCTGGCGGTTGACTGGCAAAACCGCTTCCTCCTCCCCCCCCAAGCCGGCGCCGACCAGCCGCCACATAGCAAACTACTGCTCCTAAATTTGTCCGCCGCGGTGCGCCGCCTTGCGGCTTCCAGCATCAGCACACTCTGGGTGGTCACCGGCGCACGCACGGAATACCGTCGACTGAAACCGCAGCAGGTGGAGTGGCTGAGCCAACGCCATGATGTGCCAGCAGAAGTGGCAGCAATGATGCGCGGCTGGCTGCTAGTGAAAACGCGCGACTCTGCCTTCAGCCAGCCTCACTTGCTGGCCGCCTTGCGACAGCGTGGCATCCGCCGCTTGCTGCTCAGCGGTTTTCAGGCGCGGCACTGCATCGCAGCCACGGCGCAAGATGCGGCAGCCCTGGGTTTTGAATGTAATCTGCTCAGCGATATAATCGGCGGCCAGGATAATGACGCCATGCAACGTCACCGCCAGCTGTGCGATGCCTATGGCCAGCATGGCACCATCGGAGTGCAACGCCTGTCCTGCCTGGCACCCGGCATCGTGCCGGCACGGCATTTGTTCCGCCGGATGGCTGAACCCGTGACCGCTGCCCAGGTCTTGTTCCGGCGCGAACAGGCTGCTCTGCTGGCCTGATACCAACAGCTCTATCATCTTATTGAACAAAGCCCGTTGTTTGCGTCGACCACGCCACACCTGCGCCTTGCTTTTGCCTAAACCCGCCGCCATAGTCGAGCCATCCCACTACAAAACTTCTGCGAGTACGCCGTGCCCAACGCCCGTATCTTCACTTTCAATACATGGAATGTCGGCGACGAAATGCAGTCCTATGCGGTGCTGGCGCACTTGCAGCGCGCCCAGGGCTTCGCCGACCGCGATACGCTGGCGCTACAGCCGCCCGCAGCCGCGCCGTTTTATTGCGTGATGAATTCCTGGTTCATGCTAGGCGGTGAGAAGCCTTTGCCGCCTGCGCCCAACGTGCTGCCCATCTGGCACGGCTTCTGCGCCGGCCGCGAGGATTTGCTCAATGCAGAATGGCAGGCCTATCTACGCGCTCAGCAGCAAAGCATCGGCTGCCGCGATACGCATAGCGTCGGAAGACTGCAAGAGTTGGGAATCCCCGCGCATTGGACTGGCTGCCTGACGCTTTTCCTGGGCACGGCACTATCAGATCACGCCAAGCCGCGCGGCGAAAATGTGATTTTCGTGGATGTGCCGCCGGAAGCGGAAGTACATATTCCTGACTTTATCCGCCAGCGCGCCATTCGCCTCAGCACCTTTCCACCACCCACCATTCTGCACGATGCATTCAAACGTTGGGCTTACACAGCCTGGCTCGCCGACCAGCTGAGCCGCGCCGCCTTGGTAGTGTCACGCCGTCTGCATGTGGTACTCCCCGCTGCCAGCTTCGGCACCCCCACCGTGGCGGTACCCGACCCCGGCATTTCTCTGGCGCGCCGCCGCTTCTCCGGCTTTGAGAGCATCATGCCCACAATCTTCCTAGAAGACACGGCGCAACTGGCCAAGCTGGATTGGCGTCATATCCCACCGCCAGTCGTTCCTAACACACTGTCCCAGCTGCGTTTCGCGCTCCAGCAGCAATTGCTGCAACGCGGCCTACTGCCGGTGGCGATGCCTAAACATCCGCTGCTCGACAATCTCGATTACCATACCCAGCGGATTTACAACGCCGCCAAATTGCTGCGCCCCGGCAGAATCCGACTGCGCCTCGCCGAAATGGTGCAGGAAATGACGATCCGCACCTGGTCGGAGGGCTGGGTGGATATCGCCCTACAGGGCTTCCCCGGCCTGCGTAAACTGGATGTGATGGTAGAAGCCACCGTCTATGACCGGGAGGATTGGGTGACCTGGGGCAGCCTCCACGACCTCGTTATGCCCCGCGAGACTTTTTTGTGATTTTGCTACAATATTGAGCCAGAAAAAAAGATTATCACGCCTCAGTTGAATGACGCGAGAAGTAAGACCCTCGACCATGTCTGCAGAATGAAGTTGAGTTGATCTCGATATTTTTCATGTAAACCCAGGCAGCCGCCCCATACAACATGCTTTGGCAAAGCTTCATAGCAAGTTGCATATCCGTAACAATATGTGCTAAATATAGCTCGCCACTCAATCCGGCTGCTCGAGACATCGGCTGAGCCAAACCCAACAGAGTTAATATGGGCGAAAGTAGCAATCCGGAAAAACCGCGCCCCCTTATTGTTGCGGGCTTCAGCAGCCAGCCACTAGCAACAGAGATTGCGGCCGAACTGGGAACGCGCGTCGTAGGCGTTACCCGCAAGCAGTTCAATGACAAGGAAATCCAGACCACGCTGGAAGAGAATGTCCGCGGCCATGAGGTAGTGGTCATCGCTTCGGCTGCCGGCGACCCCAACAAGCAGGAGAAGGAATCGCGGCTGCTTCTGCGCGCCGCCAACCGTGCCGGCGCCAAGCAAGTCACGTTGCTGCTACCCTATATGTGGTATGGCCGCTCCGACGATATCTGGGATGAGCGCAACGCACCGGCGCTGATTGACACCATTGAAACTCTTCGTGGCCATTGCCAAAGCGTGGTCGTGGCCGACCCGCACAATGCAGGCCTTACACGCGAGAAGTTTCTGGACTCTGGCAGTCCGGTGCGCAACTGCACTATCGCCCACTTCGCCTTCCCTTTCGCCGCGCAAATCAAGAATTTGTTGGCAGACGGCGTGATGCAAAAAGAAAATCTACTCTTCGCGCACGCCGACGCCGGCTCAACCAAACGTATTAGCCGTAGCTTCCGCGCCTGCATGTATGACGTGTTAGGCTTTACCGACCGCAACCCCGATCAGGATGATTGGGCGCAAGGGCTAAAAGACCGTGACAAAGCAACGGGCAAAATCAAAATCAAAGGTTTCAGCGCCAAAGTTGCCAACAAGGATGTCATTATCTTTGAAGACATCGTCGCTTCGGCCGGCACCGCCTGCGATCTGGCTGGTCTCCTGAAAGACAAAGGCGCGCGATCCGTGACTCTCTTTGCCACCAGTGGCTTGTTCACGGTTGACCCGAAGAAGGGCGAGGCGATGACGGCGGCGGTGGATCGCGTCAATGCCAGTAGGCTCGATGCGGTCTTCATCACCGATACCATCAACCATCAGTTGACCGATCCGCGTTTGCAACGCGCCATTGATCGCAGCCCCGTGATACACACAGTCAAGACGGCCCCTTATCTGGCCGCCATCCTTCGCGCCTTGCACATGGAGGCGGCGAACAGCAATGGCTCAGACCTCAATTCAGTCTCCGCACTTCTGCGCGGCGCCCATCCTGACCAGACTGCGCCAGGGCAAGCCATCGCGCAGCCAGTACCGTTGAAGCCAGGCAATCCACTGCAACAATTGCGGCACAAGGGGTTAGCCTGAGTGCCATGAGAGCGTAACTTGAGCGCATTTAATTGGGCCTTATGTTTCTGGCATCGGCATAGTGAATTGAGCGCACAGCCCAGGCTGGTTGTCAGTCAGCACCAGGGTCCCGTGATGCAACACCGCCACGGCATTGACCAGACTAAGCCCTAACCCATGACCAGACGTATGGCGATCCGCTTCGAGTCGGAAAAAACGCTCTTTGACTTTCTCACGCAAATCTTTAGGAATGCCGGCGCCGTTATCAGCTACTGTCAACTCCGCAAATCCATCCCGCCCGGCCAGGGTTAGATGTACTGTTCCCTGTGCCGGTGTATATTTACCAGCATTGTCCAGCAAATTTCCGACCGCCTGTCCGAGCAGCTGCCGATCGCCATTGATTATCAGAGGAACGGTTGGCAAGTCCGCGATCAGCCGCAAAGATTTTTCTTCGAATAACGGCGCATATAATTCCAGCATGTCATCTGTCAACTGCTTGAAATCAAGCGTAGTGAAGAGTGCGGTGTTCAGTCGCGATTCGGCGTGCGCGATGTTCAGAATATTTTCGAACATCGCCGTTAGCCCGTCGAGACGCTCGGTCTGTTCCAGAATTTTGTCCTTAGCTGCAGAAGTCAACTCCGGCAACTCTGCCAGCACCATAAGTTCCAACCGCAAACGGCTAAGTGGCGTGCGCATATCATGCGCCATCGCGTTGCCAGCATCTTTTATCGTCGCAATCAAAGTGCTATTCCAATCCAGCATCGCGTTAATATTATGCGCTAATATGCCGAATTAATCTGTTGTACCATTATCGTGGACACGAGCGTTCAAATCGCCAGCCATGACCTGTGCGCAAGCGCGGTTGAACTGACGGAAGTGCCGCGCCAACAGCCAGGTTAGGACCAGACTAACCAGCAGCGAGATCGCAAAGGCAAGCACCAGATTCTCTGCAATCGCGCGTGGCTGATTGTGTCGCAGTTGGTCAACGCGCTGCAAATCATAGCCCACCAGAAGGTGTACGCTGTTAGCATAGTCGGTCACACTAACCATGAGATGCAGTGGTTTTTCTTCCGGACGCGGCAGCACAACTTCAGCATAACCTTGTTGCTGGTTAACCCCTTCCAGCCATGCTGGTAAATTGCCATCCAACCGGTCGCCATCTTTCAACAACAAATAGAGATTTGGATCGTGCCGGGCACCAGGTGCCGGATGGAGCATATCGCGAAGATAATCGGCGCCGAAACGCGTCATCGCTTCGTCCAACTCTTCTTCATGCGCATCAATTATGTTACGTGTATCGGTATAGGCAGCAAGAATGGATTGGCGATAGAGAAAAAAATGCTGCCCCATCAGCAAAGTACAGACAGTAAAGAAAATCACCGCCCGCATGCGCCAGAAATAGCCGCGCCAGTTGGGGTTAAGCCTGCGCACTGATCTTGTATCCCGCGCCTTTGATTGTTTTTATCAGGGCCTGCTTAAAAGGTTTATCAATCTTCAAACGTAACTTGCTCATCTGTGCATCAATCAAGTTAGAAGCAGGGCTGAAATGGAAGTCCAACACGCCTTCCAGCAGCATCGTACGCGTGACGATCTGATCAGCACGCCGCATCAGGAATTCCAGCAACTGTAGCTCTTTGGCTTGCAGCTCAACCAGCCTACCTGCACGTGAGACTG
>CAYOGS010000070.1:0-8215 GCA_964403435.1 uncultured Rhodospirillales bacterium
CACAAAGAGGGCGCTGCGCCAAAATTCTTCCCGCCCCTCACCCACAAACCAGTCATAGGCACCAATGCCGGCGATGAAAGAGCCAATGGACAGTGGCACCAATGGCAGCAACATGATGGCCGGTGATTCATGCACATGCTCTTGTGTGTGATGATCGGCGCGTGACTTGCCGTGGAACGTCATGATCAGGAGCCGCCAGGAGTAGAACGCTGTGAGGAATGCGGTGACGATGCCGAACCAATAAGCCATCTGCCCAACGGCGCTGTGCGCCGCCCAGGCGGATTCCAGGATAATGTCCTTGGAATAGAACCCCGCCATACCGAAGACGCCATAAATCCCAACACCGCCCAGTGCCAGAGAGCCGATCCACATCAGCGCATAGGTAATGGGTATCTTCCGCCACAAGCCGCCCATCTTCCGCATATCCTGCTCGCCCGACATAGCGTGAATGACCGATCCAGCGCAGAGGAACAGCAGCGCCTTGAAGAAAGCATGCGTCATGAGATGAAAAATCGCCGCCGAATAGGCAGAAACGCCTAGCGCGAAGAACATATAGCCCAGCTGGCTCATGGTGGAATAAGCGATAACGCGCTTGATGTCGAACTGCGTCAGGCCGATGGTGGCAGCCACCAGCGCGGTAAAAGCACCCAGCGCACAGACCACATCTCGCGCTAGCGGTGCATATTCAAACAGAGGCGACAGCCGCGCCACCATGAAGACGCCGGCTGTTACCATGGTTGCGGCGTGGATAAGAGCGGAAACCGGTGTCGGCCCCTCCATCGCGTCCGGCAGCCAAGTATGCAGCCCCAACTGCGCCGATTTGCCCATGGCGCCAATAAACAGCAACAAACAGGCGGCATCCACGGCATTGAAGCTAAACCCGGCGAAGTGCAGGATGCGCTCCTGTGCCGCCATACCCGCCGCCTGGCTGAAAATACCGTCAAACTGCACGGTATTGAACAATGCGAAGCACAGCATAATGCCCAGCGCGAACCCTAGGTCGCCCACGCGGTTGACCAGAAAGGCTTTGATTGCAGCCTTGTTGGCGCTGTCCTTCTCGTACCAGAAATTGATGAGCAGATAGGAGGCAACACCCACCCCTTCCCAGCCGAAGAACATTTGCAGCAGATTATCTGCTGTCATCAGCATGCAGAAGGTGAAAAGACTGAGATACGCCATGAAGCGCGGAATGCTTTTGTCGTGGCTCATATAGCCGATGGCATAGATATGAACCATGCTGGATACGCCGTTAACCACCACCAGCATGACCGCCGTCAGCGTGTCGAACCGCAGCGCCCAGTTGACCTTGAAGTCGCCGGAATTGATCCATTCCGCGAGATAGATGGTACGGACATGGCCAGCCAGTGCCACATCTTGGAATAACATAACGGAGCAGACGGCGGCATAGAGCACCAGGGCTGTGGTAACCCAGGCTGATACAGTATCGCCCAAACTGCGCCCAAACACGCCGACGACAAAGGCACCCATGAGCGGCGCGAACACCGCCATCACATCCATGCAGGCTTGCATATCCATGGCGTCAGCCCTTCATTTGATTGATGTCCTCAACCGCGATGCTTCCACGGTTGCGGAAATAGACCACCAGGATGGCAAGACCAATGGCAGCTTCGGCCGCGGCCACGGTGAGGATGAACATGCTGAACACCTGGCCGGTGATGTTGCCCAAATGAGTGGAAAAAGCCACGAAGTTAATGTTGACCGCCAGCAAGATAAGTTCGACGCACATAAGGATGACGATGATGTTCTTGCGATTCACGAAAATCCCAAACACGCCGATGGTGAACAGAATCGCCGCGACGACGAGATAGTGCGTTAGGCCGATAGAGGTTGTCGCCAGTTCTGTCATTCAATCCCACTCCCTGTCGCCGGCTTCACCAGCTTAACTGTTTCGGCGCGAGTACGCGCCAGCTGTTTGCTCCAATCCTGACGCTTGGCATCAGGCTTGTGGCGCAGGGTCAGCACGATAGCGCCAATCATTGCCACCAGCAGGATGAGCCCGGAAACCTGGAACGGGTACATATAGTCCGTATAGAGCACATGACCGAGCACTCGTGTATTCTCCACCTGCTGCGCCATCGGCACTCGCAGATTCACCAGATGCGTCACCACTTCGAAATAGGTCAGTTCAAGAAGAAAAATCGCAGACACGCCGATGCCGATGGGTAAATGCCGGCTGAAGCCCTGCTTCAACGCGGCGAAGTCAACATCCAACATCATCACCACGAACAGGAACAGGACGGCGACCGCTCCGACATAAACAATGACCAGCAGCATGGCCAGAAACTCAGCGCCCATCAACACGAACAAACCGGCGGCGTTGAAGAAGGACAAAATCAGGAACAGCACGGCATGCACCGGGTTGCGCGCCGCTACTACGCACAGCGCGCTGACGGTCAAAACGCCGGCAAACAGATAAAACAGCAGGGTGTGCAGCATAGGATCAGGCCTTAACGATAGGGCGCGTCGGCCGCGAGGTTGGCCGCGATTTCGGCCTCCCACCTGTCGCCGTTCGCGAGGAGTTTTTCTTTATTGTAGAGCAGTTCTTCGTGCGTCTCGGTCGCGTATTCGAAATTCGGCCCTTCCACGATGGCATCCACCGGACAGGCTTCCTGACACAACCCGCAGAAAATACATTTGGTCATGTCTATGTCATAGCGCGTGGTACGACGGCTGCCGTCATCCTCACGTGGCGCGGCTTCGATGGTGATGGCCTGTGCTGGACACGCCGCTTCGCACAATTTGCAAGCGATGCATCGCTCTTCACCGTTCGCATAACGGCGCAGAGCATGTTCACCGCGAAATCGCGGGCTGATGGGGCCCTTTTCATACGGGTAATTTATGGTGACGCGACGCTTGAACAAATAGCGAAAGGTTAAGCCCAGACCTTGCGCGATCTCGAGCAAAAACAGACCTTTAGTGCCTTGCAGAATACCCATAACCATCAACCTTTCGGTAGTAAATCGTTGGCCAGCAGATAACCAGCGACCACGACGACCCACACCAGCGAGAGCGGCAGGAAGCACTTCCAGCCGATACGCATCAGCTGGTCATAACGATAACGTGGCAGCGCCGCGCGTACCCACAAGAACAGAAACAGCACGAAAGCAATCTTCAGCGCGAACCAGATGAAGTTAGCATTGCCGAGATCAAGGGCGGCAAAAGGCGGTAGCCAACCGCCAAGGAACAGGATGGTAGTCGTCGCGCTGAGCAAAATCATGTTGGCATATTCGCCCAGGAAGAACAGCGCGAAACTCATGGAGGAATATTCTGTGTTAAAGCCGCCCACGAGTTCAGACTCGCCTTCCGGCAAATCGAATGGGTGCCGATTGCTTTCCGCCAGTGCTGAGATGAAAAAGACCACGGCCATCGGAATGAGCAGTGGATGAGTGATGAACCAGCCGCTCTTGGCCTGCATCAGCACGATCTGGCTGAGATTGAGCGAGCCGCAATAGAGCAGCACAGTAATGATGACAAGGCCAAGAGAAACTTCATACGAGACCATCTGAGCGGCGGAACGCAACCCGCCCAGAAAGGCATATTTTGAATTCGATGCCCAGCCAGCGATGATAATGCCGTAAACGCCCAGCGAAGAGATAGCCAACAAATAAAGAATACCGACATTCAAATCCGCGAGCACGAGGCCGGCGCTGAACGGAATGACCGCCCACGCGCTGAGCGCCAGAAAGAACGTCAGTATTGGAGCCATCAGGAACAGTACGGCGTTGGCGCCGCTCGGAATAATCGTCTCCTTGCCGAGCAGTTTCACTCCGTCCGCGATGGGCTGCAGCAGGCCGAATGGACCGACGACATTCGGGCCCAACCGCAACTGCATCGCCGCCAGTACCTTACGCTCAGCGTAGGTCAGGTAGGCGACGCTCAGCAGCACCACGGCCACCACCAGCACGATGCCGGCAACAGTGGTGATGGTGCCGGTTACATAAACCGGCCAGCTGTTCCAGATGCCGACAATATAATCAATCATGGCTTCACTCCGCCGCTTCCGGCATGGCTTGCGGCCACAGCTCCGCCGTACATTGCGCCATGGTGGGCGAAGCACGGCAAATGGCATTGGTCAGATAGAAATTCTCCACGGCGCGGCCGAACGGCGCTACATCTGGCACTCCGGCTTGGCCAAACGGCGCCCAGGCCGCCGGTGTCACGGCGCCGAGACGCTGCCAAACTGGCACCGCAGACACCATCCGCGTCTGTAATTCCGCGTGATGATCATAGGGCAGATTCTTGCCCAAAGCACCAGCCAGAGCGCGAATTATTTTCCAATCTTCCCGAGCTTCTCCGGGCGGGAAGCAGGCTTGGCGTGCCAACTGCGGCCGGCCTTCGGTGTTAACGTAGAGGGCGGTCTTTTCAGTATAAGCCGCACCAGGTAAAATTACGTCAGCGCGATGCGCGGTGCGGTCGCCATGGTGCCCTTGATAAATGACAAAGCATTTGCCCAGCCGCGTTGTGTCAATCTCATCGGCACCCAGCAGATACAGCGCCTCAATCTGCCCGGATTGCGCGGCTTCCAGCATTTTCCTTGTCGCCATGCCGCCGGCCTGCGGCAAGAATCCCATGTCCAACCCACCGACCCGCGAAGCTGCTAGCTGTAGGACGTTATAGCCGTTCCAATCCGGCTGGAGCAGGTTGTATTTTTCGGCGATTCCGCGCGTCAGACCTTGCAACACCCCGCCATCCGACCGCGCCAGCAAACCCGCGCCGACGATGAGCATCGGCTTCTTTGCCTTTTCGAGTAGGGACGCGAACTCACCCTTGCCATCAAGCAATTCCTGCAACGCCTTGGCATCCGTGCCGAGGTGGCGATGCGGATAGGTGAGGTCGGTCTTCGCGCCGACCAAACCGACGCGCAAGCCGCCCTGCAGCCAGCGCTTACGGATGCGGGAATTGACCAACGTGCCTTCATGCCGCGGATTCGTTCCGACCAGAAGAATACAGTCTGCCTGCTCGATGCCAGCGATGCCGCTGTTCATGATTGTGCCGGCTCGCTGCGAAACATCATAGGTCGCGCCGTCCTGCCTACAGTCGAGGTGCGGCGAACCCAGTGCCGCAAGCAAGTCCTTCAGAGCGAACATGCTGTCGCAATCTGCCAAATCGCCGGCAATAGCGCCGATCTTCAAGCCAGACATGCCCACCAGGCGCGTAGCGATGGTTGCGAAAGCCTCGTCCCACGTCACCGGCTGAAGCTTTCCGTCCTTGCGGATATACGGCTTATCCAAACGCTGACGGCTCAACCCATCACAGGCATAGCGTGTCTTATCATTAATCCATTCCTCATTCACGGCCTCATTGAGGCGCGGCAATATCCGCATGACCGCATTGCCACGCACGTCAATGCGGATATTGCTACCGATGGCGTCCATCACGTCTACGCTCTCGGTCTTCTGCAATTCCCATGGACGAGCGCTAAAGGCATAGGGCTTGTTCGTCAGCGCACCTACAGGGCACACATCAACCAGATTACCGGAAAGCTCTGAAGTGATTGCTTGCTCTACGTAAGTGCCGATTTCCAGATGCTCGCTGCGGTTGATGCCACCGAGCACTGGCGTGCCGCAAATCTCGTCCACGAAACGGATGCAACGCGTGCATTGAATGCAGCGGGTCATCACGGTCTTGACCAGCGGCCCCAACTCCTTATCTTCGACGGCACGGCGCTCTTCTTCATATTTGCCGCGGTCGCCGCCATAGGCCATGGCCTGATCCTGCAAATCACACTCGCCACCCTGGTCGCAAATCGGGCAGTCCAGTGGGTGGTTGATGAGCAATAGCTCCATCACGCTAGCACGCGCTTTCTTCACCACGTCGCTGTTCGTCCGCACCACCATACCTTCGCCGCACGGCAGGGCACAGCTGGCCTGGGGCTTCGGGGTCTTTTCAACTTCCACCAGGCACATGCGGCAATTGGCCGGCACGCTGAGTTTGTCGTGATAACAGAAGCGCGGAATCTCTAGTCCCAGCTGCTCGCAGGCCTGCAACACGCTTGTGCCAGGCGCGACCTCAATTTCCGTTCCGTTGATGTTCAATTTAGGCATAACACAAACCTTCGCATTCCTGGTTTAGTCGCCGGACATGACGCGCACGACCTGACCGTTCCACCGATTGATCTCAGCGCGCAACACGCCACCCCGGCAAGTCTTGGCTTCTTTAGGACAGTATAAAGTGCCCTCCACAACCCAATCCACCCCGTCATAATTCTTCAGTTCATTCTTCGGCTGCGTCGCAATGAAAGGCTGATTTTTCGTGACCATTTCCTTGCCGAACACCGGCACCATCGCCTGTAAGGCTATGTGTTTTGCACTCGCCTCGTCCGGCACGATACCGACTGGCGCTTCTCCATCTCTGAGCGGATAAAGCATCCGGCGCAACGCAATAATGTCGTCCATCACCGGGTTGAGGTTAGCGCCTGTCTCTGCCGTCTCTTGCCAAACCAGGAAAGAACCGTCCGTCGTTGAAACCACTTTGCCATCACGCATGAAGACAAGGATAACGTCGTCAGGTTTGCCCGCACCCAGCCCGCATTGTTCTCTTTCGCTGATAGTTGCCTCGAGCTCGCCGCCCCATTTGCCTTTTGCCGGCAGCCCTTTGAATGATTCTTTCACTACGATGCGATAGACGCCCTGCCCTTCAGCCGCATCCTTGAGACGCTGTTTGACAGTTCCCAAAAAAACCTTGTCGCTCGCCTGATATTTCTCAAAAAGACTTCTGGGCACCAGCGAACACGCCAGCGCGGCATGACCAGCCATAACCAGCAAGCCAATCACCAGCGTCGCTAATCTTATTTGCCCTAGCTGCGTCATCTCATGCCGCCTTGGCCTGTTTGCGATACGCGTTGATTCGCTCTTCCAGCACTGGCCTGAAGTGCCGCACCAGACCTTGGATCGGCCAGCCAGAAGCGTCACCATGCGCGCAAATAGTGTTGCCTTCGATCTCTTTGGTCACTTCAATTAGCCGGTCGATCTCTGCAATCTCGGCATTACCCTTGACCATGCGCTGCATCACACGCCATAGCCAACCGGTGCCTTCACGGCACGGGGTACATTGGCCGCAACTCTCATGCATGTAAAAATGGCTGAGGCGCGCGATGGCATAGATCAGGTCAGTGGATTTATCCATCACGATAAGCCCAGCCGTACCGAGGCCAGTCTTCTGCGCCTTGAGGCTGTCGAAATCCATCAACACTGTATCGCATATTTCGCGCGGCAGCAGTGGTGTCGAGGAGCCGCCGGGAATGACCGCCAACAGATTGTCCCAACCGCCGCGCACGCCGCCAGCATGCTGCTCGATGAGTTCTTTCATCGAAATACCCATCGCCTCTTCGACGTTACAGGGCTGATTGACATGGCCGGAGATACAGAAAATCTTGGTGCCGGTATTGTTTGGTCGCCCGATTCCGGCAAACCAGGCTGCGCCGCGCCGCAGAATGTCCGGCACTACGGCGATGGTCTCCACATTATTTACGGTCGTCGGGCAGGAATACAGTCCGGCGCCGGCCGGAAAGGGCGGCTTGTTGCGCGGCTGCCCCTTCTTGCCTTCGATACTTTCGAGCAGCGCGGATTCTTCGCCACAGATATAGGCTCCCGCTCCGCGATGCAGATAAACGTCCATGTCCCAACCGGAACCGCAGGCGTTCTTGCCCAGCAGACCAGCGGCATAAGCCTCGTCAATCGCCACCTGAATGTTTGAGGCTTCGTTGTAGAACTCGCCACGAATATAAATATAAGACGCGTGCGCACCAATGGCGAACCCGCCAATTAAAATGCCCTCCAACAGCCGGTGCGGATCAAACCGCAAAATATCACGATCCTTGCAGGTGCCGGGTTCGGACTCGTCAGCTATCACGACCAGATAACTAGGACGCCCGTCCTTTCCTGGTTCTTTAGGCATAAAAGACCATTTCATACCCGTGGAGAACCCAGCGCCCCCACGCCCGCGTAGCCCGCTGGCTTTCACATCCTCAATAATCTTGTCACGTCCCACACTCATCAAAGCCGCCGTGCCGTTCCACACGCCACGCGCCTTTGCGCCAGCCAAGCGCCAGTCCTGAAAACCATAGAGGTTTGTAAAAATGCGGTCTTTATCGTCAAGCATCATCGTTGTCCTTGCACCGGCGGCTTTGTTTCGCTTTCGGCTTGCGTTTTCCAACCTGTCGCTGCTTCGCCGCTGCAATCAGCCGGGTCGCCGC
>CAYOGS010000070.1:8225-8449 GCA_964403435.1 uncultured Rhodospirillales bacterium
GGTAGGTAATCACACTGCTGATAGACGCATTTCTTCTTGCTAACGTTCTCACATTCCTGCTGCGTCGACCATACGACCTGCAGATAGCTGGCGAGTGATGGCGTGTTCGTTTGCGCCGAACATTTCCCTGCCACAAAAAACAGCGCCAAGATTAAGCCGAAACTTAACAGCCGGGTCATGATCCGGTCGCTTTCTTTAAGCTCGTCGGGCCGTTATTATCGCAA
>CAYOGS010000071.1:0-6077 GCA_964403435.1 uncultured Rhodospirillales bacterium
CTGCTAAACAAAACCGTTCCGACATCTGGCATGGTCGCACTTCCGCGACCAATAGAACCGTCGCCACCGCAGGATCAGGAACAGCTGCGCGCCGATGAAGATGCCAGCCGACACTATTACCGCGACGAAGGCCGCGACCGGTTTGAAGCCATCAAGGACAACCCGGTGCTGCAAGTTGCTGAAGCACCTGTCTCCACTTTCTCCTTAGATGTTGACACCTCCTCATACGCTTTTATACGCCGCAGCCTGAATGAAGGCCGCCTGCCTCCCAAGGATGCGGTGCGTTATGAGGAGCTAATCAATTATTTCGATTACGCCTATGCCGTGCCGGACACCCGCGAAGCGCCGTTCCAACCGAGTGTCACACTCATGCCTACACCTTGGAACGCTAAGACCAAATTGCTGCATATCGGCATCAAGGGCTACGACCTGCCCAAGGATCAACGCCCTCCCACGAACCTGGTATTTTTGGTGGACACTTCCGGCTCCATGAACGAGCCGAGCAAATTGCCACTGGCACAGAATGCTCTGAAACTGCTGGTTGAGACCCTACGTCCCACCGACCGTGTTGCCATCGTCACTTATGCTGGCAATGCCGGCACCGTGCTGGAACCCACAGCAGCTAGCGAGAAGCAGAAGATCCTAAGCGCGATTGACACCATGAGCGCCGGCGGCAGCACGGCGGGTGCCGCCGGCATCCGTCAAGCCTATGACCTCGCCAAGGCACATTACAACAAAGAGGGCGTCAACCGCGTCATCTTGGCAACGGATGGCGACTTCAATGTCGGCATTACCGACCCACAGGAATTGCAGGGCTATATTGAGCGCGAACGGCAGAGCGGTGTGTTCCTCTCCATCCTCGGCTTCGGCACCGGCAATTACAACGACGCGCTGATGCAAAAATTGGCACAAAACGGCAACGGCACCGCTGCTTATATTGACAACCTCAACGAAGCGCGGCGCGTATTGGTCGACGAAGCCGGCGGCACGCTCTTCACCATCGCAAAGGATGTAAAAATCCAGGTGGAGTTCAATCCTTCTCTGGTCAGCGAATACCGCCTGATCGGTTATGAAACCCGCGCGCTGCAACGCGAAGATTTCAACAACGACAAGGTGGACGCTGGCGATGTCGGCGCCGGGGCGGATGTGACGGCGCTCTATGAAATCACCACCGCCGATAGCGACAGCAAACTGGTTGACGAGTTGCGCTACGCCGCCAAGCCGGCGATGAAAGCCGAGGACGGCAAAACCGATGCGGACAAAGCCGCCAACGGTGAATATGGCTTCCTCAAAATCCGCTACAAGCTGCCGGATAGCGACACCAGCAAACTCATCACCACGCCCATCACCTCGCAGAATCTGCGCGGCCTGTGTGCGCCGGGCGCGCGCTGCGACGCCATCCAACCCTCAGACGACGCGCGCTTCGCGGCAGCTGTGGCCGGCTTCGGCCAGTTGCTGCGCGGCGGCAAATATACCAGCAGCTTTAGCTATGACGATGTCATAACCCTGGCCAGCGGCGCTAAAGGGCAGGACGTCTTCGGTCTCCGCAGTGAGTTCATCAATCTCGTCCGCTTGGCTAAAAACCTGCCCGCCATGCGCCGTCCATGATCAGCCAGGCTCCATCATGAGTTCCACGAGCCCTTCTTTGCACCTTACGTTTCTTGACTGGCCGATCTATCCTCTCCCCAAGCGGGAGAGGATAGTATTTCCTGGCACAGGCTGCCGGACCAAGACAGCCAACAATGCAAAATATTCGTAACAGCATCAATTTGCTGCGCCCCGGCCGCATCCGGGTACGTTTGGTGGTGATGGTGCAGAAAATACCCATCCACATCTGGACATAAGGCTGGGTGGATATCGCCCTACAGGGTTCCACCGGCCTGCGTAAGGGTGCCTACGAAACAGCTTCGCACCTCGTCGGCAGCAAATATAATCACAGTAAAGCCCGATAAACCGCCGCCGCCTGGGCGCGAATGGCGGTGGCTGACATCGCGCCTACCACCAAGGCGCGCCCAGCCTGCCCCAACTGGGCCCGCAAGGCCGCATCTTTGGCCAACCTCATCAACGCTTGCGTCAAAGCCACAACATCGCCTGGCGGCACCAATATGGCATTCTCTGGCCGTGCCACCATACGCACACCCTCTACATCGCTAGCGATAATCGACCGGCCACAAGCCGCGGCGTCCAGCAGCGTTTTTGGCAAACCTTCACGCACCCTGCAGGGCAGAACGGCGATAGGCGCCTGCGCCCATAGTTCCGCGATATTCTTGACCTGACCGAGATAACGCACCCCAGGCAACCGCGCCCAAGCCTGTAATTGCGCAGCGGAAAAACTGGTGGGGTTATCGTCCGGCAACCCGGCCAGCAATAAATCCAGCGCCACACCGTTGCGCCGGCATTCCTGCTGCGCTGTCACCAGCACATCAATGCCCTTGGACTGCAGCATCCGCCCGGCATAGGCGCAAGTGATGGGGCCGTCCGGTTCCGGCAACGGTTGCAACCGTTCCGTATCCACGCCGGAGCCGGGCAGCAACTCGGTCTGCGCAGCAGTGACGATACCAAGCACCAGAAACAAAGCACGGTCATCTTCGTTCTGAAACCAGACGCTGACCTGCTTGCGCCGCAGCACAAAACGCAGCAGCGGCACAATTGCCAGCCGCAGCAACCGCGCCTTGAAGCCGGCGTCAGTAAAAATGAAACCCACACCATTGACCGCCGCCACCTGGCGCGGCACACCAGCCAGGCGCGCGGCCAGCCCGCCCAGCAGCACGGCCTTCAGCGCCACATGATGCACGAGGCGCGGACGCAAGCGCCTATAATAATCGGTAATTTGCCAAAGATCGCGCAGCGCCAGAAGCGGATTCAAACTCCGCCGCGCCCAGGTCAAGGGATACAGCCCATAACCCATGGCGCGAATCGCTTCACCATGCGCGGCAACCCGCGTCAGCACGCCTACGCGTAGCCCAGCAAGCTCCGCCCCTTGCGCCGTCGGCACGCGATGCGAGCAGAAAGCCCAATCTTCCGTCACCAGAAAGAGCATGTCTGGCTTTTCTGTATTTTGATCCATGGTTGACATCTACTTATGGCGAAACTGGATTTTTTGAGAACAAGAGCGCAGCGTATCCGGAATACGCAAGCACCGGAAGCGCAGAAAAACCCTTATGGTAGCCCGCGATAAGGTCAGCCCTCTATGTTCCAGTGCTGATGCCAGGCAACATACATCAACACCGTCCACAGCCGGTGCTGATGACTATCACGCTCGGAGAGATGCTCCTGCCAAGCTGCCAGCACCGGTACCGACTCCAGGCCAGCTTCCTCCAGCTTGTCTTCGCGCAGCATATGTTCAGCCCAGTCGCGTAACGGTCCCCGCAACCACGCAGCCAGCGGCACGCTGAACCCCAGTTTAGGGCGATCCATCAGCTCGTCCGGCACGTAGCGCCGTAATATTTGCCTCAAGATACGCTTACTGACGCCATTCTCGAGCTTGTAAGCGCGCGGCAGTGTCCAGCCGAATTCGATCACCCGTGGATCGAGATATGGCACCCGTACCTCCAACGCCACCGCCATGCTGGCGCGGTCAACCTTGGTCAGAACATCATTGGGCAGATAACCCAACGTATCCCACAATTGCATCGCTGCCACCGGATCGTCCGGCGCCGGATAAGACAGCACCTGCGGCAGCGGTGTGATGCCGGCAACCAGAGCCCCCGGCTCCGGCCACCAGCTCGTTAGCGCCTGATAAGTGTCAGCCACGTCGCCGCTGCTCATCATGGCCAGTTTGCTCAACTTGTCGCCAAGCTGCGGGACCCGCCAGCGTTCAGGCAAGCGCAATCCCAGCTGGTTCCAGCGTTCCGGCGTCAGCCCGCCAGACAAACCAGCCAGCGCCCGCCACACCACCAGCGGATAATGCTCCATCCGTGCCCAGGCTAGATAGCGATTATAGCCCAGAAACGCCTCGTCGCCGCCATCGCCGGACAAGGCTACAGTCACATGCTGCCGTGCCAGTCGCGCCACCAGAAAGCTCGGAATCTGCGAGGAATCGGCAAACGGCTCATCATAGATTTCCGGGAGCAGCGGAATGACCTCGCAAGCTTCCAGCGGCGTCACATAGGCTTCGGTATGTTCGGTGCCGAGATGCTGCGCGATAGCACTGGCATAAGGCGCTTCGTCGAAATCGGCGTCGTCGAAACCGATCGAGTAACTTTTCACCTTTTGTACGCTTTGTTCCTGCAGCAGCGCCGTGACCAGCGAAGAATCAATCCCGCCGGAGAGCAATGTGCCCAGCGGTACATCTGCCACCATCTGCTCCTTGATGACCTCACGCAGCAGCACCTGCAGCGCATCGGTCGCCTGACTAAAGCTCATCCGACAGGGCGTACTGTTCACAGCAATCTGATTCAAATCCCAATAACGGGTCAGTTCCGGCTCCTGCCCCGCGCGTACGCTCAGCATCGTTGCCGGCGGCAATTTATGCATACCGGAGAAGATCGCATAAGGCGCCGGCACATTGCCTTGCCGGAAATAATGCGCCAACGCGGCGCGATCCACACGACGTGGGCAATCTGGATGCTGCAGCAGCGCCCGCATGTCGGACCCAAATAGTAACAGCGACCCGAACTGTGCCCAGCACAGTGGCTTGACGCCAAGTTGGTCGCGCGCCAGAGTCAGGCAGCGCTCCTTCCTGTCCCACAGTGCGAAAGCAAACATGCCCTTGAGTTTCGGCAGCGTGACCGCCGGCCCCCAGGTGGCCAGCGCCGTCAGCAGCACCGCCGTGTCGCCGTCGCTCGGCAGCGACTGACCAGTGGCACGCAGTTCAACGGCCAGCGCCACATAATTATAGATTTCACCATTATAACAAAGCACATAGCGTCCGTCGGCGCTCACCATCGGTTGTGCCGCCGCCGGGCTGAGATCAATGACCGCCAGTCGCCGGTGCGCCAGCGCCACCCCACTCGCCGCCTCCACCCAAACGCCGCCAGCATCCGGCCCACGATGATACAGGCTGTCACCCATATAAGCTGCCGTATCGCGCAGTACCGTTTCCGGCTGGCGCGCCACACTGTCCCAAAAACCGGCGATGCCGCACATCGTCTAGCTCCACGCTGCCGCGGCGGCGGCGTAGGATTTCAGGGTGCCGATCACGGACTGGAGCCCGTTGCTGCGAGTGAGTGAAAGATGATCGGTCAATCCGATTTCCCTGATGAAATGCGGCTCGGTCGCGTGGATGACCGATGGCGGCTGACCGGAATACACACGCAGCACTAACGCCACCAGCCCGGCGACGATGAGCGCGTCGCTGTCGGCGTCAAAATGCATCAGTCCATCCGCCTGACGCGGATGCAGCCACACCCGGGACTGACAGCCGTGCACCAGGAATTGATCCTGACGCAGCGCTTCAGGATAGGGCGGCAGCAGCCGTCCCAGTTCAATGATATGGCGGTAACGCTCCTGCCAATCATCGAACAGGCTAAACTCGGCGACGATATCGGCTTGAATCGCTTCGCAAGTGGACATGCTGCCAAACTAGACGCAACTTTTCGCCAGGTCAAAGCGCTGTTCAGGATAAAGGTCATCAGCCAGCCAAACAATGACACACAAACAGGCGTTGTGCCTGAGTTAGCTGCCAATCCGACACTTCAGATAGGACTGCTTGGGTATTGTCCATGGTGTTTGGTATCCAATTCGCCACCAGAACCAGAGCAGCGGGAACGGTCCATGAGACAATCGCTAAAAACCTGGCCAGCTTTTTGTTCTGCTGTTCTCGCTCTTGCACCCGATCGGATGTCTCGCAAACATTGATGCGCAGACAGATGCGACTTTTCTTGCTCCATACCTCAATGTTCTGAGACAAGAAACGCCGCCAAAGGCGCTCCAAGAGATTGTTGCATTGCCAAGATCGGAGTTGGCGCACATTCACTTTGGCAACGGCACCAGAATCAGAAACAAATGGCTATAGAGCGATAAAGACCCACAACTCACAGCACACTTCAAATCCCAGGGTATATCGCACCCCGACGCTATGAGCGACAAAATCATTGAAGCCTTGTGGGACGACCTTAACAAAAACCTTTCAGCAG
>CAYOGS010000071.1:6087-8449 GCA_964403435.1 uncultured Rhodospirillales bacterium
CAGAAAAAACCACGATAGAAAAGCAACGCGAAGTTTTTCTGCAGAAGCAAGATATCTTTCAGCGGATAAGCGAAGAATGCACGAAGCAACTCCAGGAAAAACGCCCGGCGATTGATCGTTGCTCTGCGGCACACAGCCCTTCTCTCAAGCCTCTATCGGATCGCCCAATATTTAATCAACTCGTGGTTTCAAATAAGGGCACGTTGGATAACGTCACTTACGCCAAAAACATCAGCAGAGATCTGTCAAATTGCCTCAAGCATCAAGCGAGAGATTTCACAGTCTCAGAATTTGAATTTTATTCCGTGCTAACGCTCTATCCCATTGAAATGCGTGCCTATACGGATGCAGGGAAAAAAGTCCTACTACTGGAATCATGTAATGTGAAAGAACGGTTTGACTGAACCCGGCACCGATGGATCGCCGCCATTCAGTTCTATCAAGAGACTATCTCAGAGAGCATGAAATCTACTGTTCTTCGAATACAAAATGCCCCTGGGTGCAAAGCCGTCGTTCACCGGTCAACAGGTTTTCGGCTTGCATGGTCACCGCCACCGTGCAGCGCCCTGCTTGCGGTGCTTCCGGCACGGCCAGCAAATCTACCAACTCACCCTCATGCGCCGGCGCATGAAAATCCGTGCGCTCCGCAATAATCATCGCCATGTCCTTCCGGCAGGTGCGTGTCGCCGCCACATAAGCAGCCTTACCCATCAGGCTCAGCGCCGTCCCGCCATAAAGTGTACCGTGATGATTGGTACTGTCGGGAAAAATCATCTCCACCATCTGCACCGCGCCGGCAGCCCGTTCCACGACAACAGGTGCGGCCGCGGTAATTGAATCTTTGCCATCCACCGCCACGAACACGAAATTGCCACGGGTACAGAGCTGCCGCGCCCCACTGAGCAAATCTTCCGCCACCAGCTCGACGGTAGCAGTGATCGAAGTCCGCCCGACTCGCGCGATCTGCCCGGTAAGCTCCACAATCTGTCCCTTGCGGGCTGGGGCTAAAAAATCAATTTGCTGGCTGGCCGCCGTCACAAAATTTCGCCGTGCATAGCGGCTGACAGTCAAAAAGCCCGTCTTATCCATCAACGCCAGTGCCGTGCCGCCATAAAGCGTGCCGTGATGATTGGTCTGCTGCGGATTTACAAGTTCGATGAGTATAGTGCTGGTCATACATCAACTTGGCGGCTTTGCCGCTAGTCGTCAATTGGCTCGACCAAGTGAGATTACGCAGCATCCTCCACTGCCGGTACCGCGACCGGCTGCGGCAGTACGGCAAACAGCGCGGCATAGGCACGCGCCGCCTGCTGCCAGGACCAATGTTCGCGCGCAAAGGCCGCCAGAGCCTCACTCTGCTCATGCCGCAACAACGCGTTACCGCGCAATGCCAGCAGCTGCTCTTGCCAAAACGGCACGTTGGAGGTTGGATCAAACGGGTTCAGCGGCGCAGTATTGAGCAACGGCGTCAGCAACGGATCCGCCGCGGCGGTGTCCGGTGCACACAAAACCGGCAGTCCGCACGCAGCAGCTTCCTGTACCACGAGTGGCAGTCCTTCGCCGTAGCTGGGTAGCACCAGCAAGTCCGCAGCCTGATACAACTCGGCCCTTGCCGCACCGGTGCGCTCGGGCACAGTCTGGCAATGCGGCAACGCCCAGTTTACTGGCGCCAGCATGTCTCGACCGGTAAATAGGAACGTAATTTCCGGCAACTGCCGCGCCAGTTCCCGCAGCAGAAGCTGGGCAGTGGTGTTCGTGCCGCGACCAACGAAGAGAACGGTAAACTTGTCCGCCAGCGCGTATTTCTCGCGTAGCATAGCGCGTCGTTCCGTACCGACGGTCTTATACACGCTATGCATGACGCCGTTCGGCACCAACAGCGGCGGAGACACCCACGTGCCTGGCGCCTCGGCAAATTCAGCTTTCACTTGCGCCGCCGTAAACACGCTACGCCAGGCGCGCCGCAGCATAGGCAGAGCAAGATGGTGTTGTGCCAGTTCAGTGAGCTGACGCCGCCACGCACACGCCTGTGGCAGCAAGCCGGCATGCTGCGTGATGATCACGGGCCTGGAGGCGCGGCGCGCCAACCACTCGGCCGCGATCGCACCGGGTGCCAGCGTGTCTTGCAGCCATACGGCATCATGCGCCTTGACCGCGGCAGCCAGCTGCCGTAACGCCGTCCACGACCACAGCGGCACCCCGCAGAAAAGTTCGGCGTTGCGGTTGCCGCCCGCCATCGGCAGATTGATAACGCCGGGTAGTTCAGCGGCCGTGTCACAATCTGTCGCCGCCCAGCTGAAACGGAATTCTGGCGCGACCTCGCGGAAGGCCAGCAACAGTTGCCGCACGGCGCTCTCAGAAC
>CAYOGS010000072.1:0-8290 GCA_964403435.1 uncultured Rhodospirillales bacterium
GTGCGTTCCAAATCGTGTTTGCCAAATCTTGAGGTGCCGCCCGTGTCCTTAACCGCCGCTCAACAGGCCGCCCATGCGACCAGCCGCTTCGGCCTCGGCGCTAAGCCTAACACGCTGCGACAGATTGGCAATGACCCTCAAGGCTGGCTAGCGGCTCAAATCGACACCCCAGCCGATACAGGCGCGATTCTCCGCCGCCTGCCCGGACGCGCCGCCCTAACGGAGGAGCTGGCGGCATTTCGGGAAAGCAAGCGCGCTCGCAAGAACAAAGTCGCCGACCTCTCTACCGACGTGGGGCGCAAGGATTTGCAACAACTCGTGTTGAACGAGATCAATGCCCGGGTGCAGGCGGCGCTGACCACCGAACTGCCTTTGCAGGAACGGTTGGTGCGGTTCTGGTCCAACCATTTCACCGTCTCAGTGAAGCGTTTTGTCTGTGCGCCGTTCGCGGGACTGATGGAACGGGAAGCGATCCGGCCACACATATTCAGCCCGTTCGAGACCATGCTGCGTGCGGTGGCGGAACATCCCGCCATGCTGCTCTACCTCGACAACGCCACTTCGATCGGACCCAACTCGCCGATGGGTGAGCGCCGCGGCAAAGGTTTGAACGAAAATCTTGCTCGCGAAATATTGGAACTGCACACACTGGGCGTGGATGGCGGCTATAGCCAGGCGGACGTCACCGCCTTTGCCCGCGCCCTGACCGGTTGGACTTTCGTTTCACCTCAATTCCGCTTTCTCGGCAATGTCGGTGATTTTTATTTCAATGAACGCG
Organism: uncultured Rhodospirillales bacterium; assembly: GCA_964403435.1. Taxonomy (GTDB): domain Bacteria; phylum Pseudomonadota; class Alphaproteobacteria; order UBA9219; family RFNS01; genus JAGOHT01. The sequence goes on from CAYOGS010000072.1 coordinate 779, forward strand.
GCCATGAGCCGGGAACGCAGACTATTTTGAGCAAGCCCTATGCCGAAGCCGGCGTGGCACAAGGCAAGGCGGTGCTGCGAGACCTAGCCCGGCACCCGGCCACCGCACGGCATCTCGCCACCAAGCTGGCAAGACATTTTATTTCTGACGAGCCGCCAGAGGAGGCCATCAACCGGTTGGCGGACGTTTACCGCCGCAGCGGCGGCGATCTGGCTGCCGTCACCCGAGCCTTGATTGCTGAACCGGCGGCCTGGGAAGCGCCGCTGACCAAAGTCCGCAGTACGGAAGATTATGTGCTGGCAACCTGGCGGGCCCTGAATATCAACGATCCAGGCGAACGGTGGATTAAATCTGCGTATTATTATCTCGGTCAAGCGCCCTTCACCGCTGACTCGCCGGCTGGCTGGGGCGACCGCGCCAGCGATTGGGCGGGGCCAGATGCGGTGATGAAGCGCATCACCTGGGCTGACGCCGTGTGTCAGCGCCTGCCATCGCGCGATCAGACCGATTTGGTGGCGTTTGGCCAGATGGTTTTGGGAGGATTGTTCAACAATGCACCCGCCGCCGCAATGACGCGCGCCGCCAGCCGACCGCAGGCGCTAACCCTGTTGCTGACTAGCCCGGAAATGATGCGGAGATGACCATGCGCGAACGGCAAACTTTACTTCACATCAATCGCCGCAATTTTCTGACGCTGGCTGGCGCCAGCGCGGCTTGGTGCAGCTTCGGTAGGCTGGCGCTAGCAGCTGCCCCAACCGAGCAGCGCTTCGTCTTCATTATGCTACGCGGCGCCATGGACGGGTTGACCGCCGTACCGCCCTTGTTTGACCCTGCGTTTGCTGGCGCCCGCGGCAAGTTGGCCATGGGCGGACCAGACGCCGCCTGCCTGCCATTGGACGGGCAATTTGCCCTGCACCCCGCTTTGGCTAATCTGCATAAGCTCTATACCGCGCGGCAGGCTCTGGTCATTCATGCCGTGGCCTCGCCATACCGCGAACGATCGCATTTTGACGCGCAAGACATTCTGGAAAACGGCATGGGCGCCGCCCATGCGGCGCAAAGCGGTTGGCTGGGTCGCGCCTTGATTGAACTGCACAATGTGAAAGGTTTAGCGGTAGGACAGAATGTGCCTCTAGCCTTACGCGGCGCTACAGACGTCTCATCCTGGTCGCCGAGTGTATTGCCCGAACCGGATAGTGACTTGCTGCAGCGGCTTGATGACCTTTACCGCCACGATGCCGTGTTGGCGCCAGCCCTGCATGAAGCTCAGGCAGCCAGCGAAATTGCCGACGATGCCATGGACGGGACGATGGGCGGCGGCAAGCGCGGGGGCAAGAATTTTGCAGTACTCGCCAAAGCGGCAGGCAATTTTTTGGCATCGCCCGACGGGCCACGCTTAGCGATGATGGAAATCGGCGGTTGGGATACGCATGCCGGCCAAGGCACCGTTAAAGGCCGGTTGGCACTTAATTTGAAACAGTTGGATGACGGATTAGGTGCGCTGCAGTCTGCACTCGGTACCGCTTGGCAACATACCACTGTGTTATGCGCCACAGAGTTCGGTCGCACAGTCGCAGCCAACGGCACCGGCGGCACCGATCATGGCACGGGCGGCGCCGCATTCCTCCTCGGCGCTGCCGTATCTGGTGGACGCGTCATTGCCGACTGGCCTGGGCTGGCGCCAAACCAGCTCTATCAAGGCCGCGATCTGCGCCCGACTTTGGATATCCGCGCGGTGATGAAAGGCTTGCTCGCCAGTCAATACGGAATTGATGCCGCAGCCCTCGCACAGCGTGTCTTCCCTGATAGTGATTCGATCAAGCCGCTGCGGGATTTGGTAGCATCTAAGGGCTAAGACGACCGCACATTACGTCAATTGCGGTTTAACGACTGGGCCTGGTTTCGTATAATGGGGTAGCGGTATGATGCCACGGTTATCTGGCACGCAAGGCTGCTGCAGAAACGGTGGGATTGGGGTGGCTTTGATTACTTGTGCAGCAGCCGGCGACCTGTCGGGTGGCACCATAAAAGCCACGACGGCCAAGCCACCGCAGAGTGCTCCGGCCGCATACCGAAATAGATTCTGAGTTGTCTCTTTTAAGGGCATTGTTCACACTCCACCAAACACTGGAGACTTAGGCTAACGAACATCAACCGTTGCGGCTAACAGATTTTAGGGTTAATCCGCGATTTCGACGCGGTTGCGCCCTTGCGCTTTTGCCCGATACAAAGCGCTGTCGGCAGCCTGCAGCAACACGTCGAGTGCCGTTGCGCCGCGCACTGGTGCCAAGCCGAAAGAGGCTGTGACACGCAGCGGTTCTTGCCCAGACCCAAGTTGAATCGGCCAACCCGCCAGCGCCGCGCGTAAGCGCTCGATGACTTTGCGAGCGTCTTCTAGTGTCGTTTCCTTCAGGCAGATGAGGAATTCTTCACCGCCTAGGCGATAGGCATCGTCAAAGGAACGGATATGACGACCGATGACATTAGCGGTCGCGGCCAGCACTTGGTCGCCAATGGCATGGCCATAGGTGTCATTGACGCGTTTGAAATGGTCAATATCTGCGATAGCTAGGCAAAATGGCTTGCCATTCCGCTGGAACCTATCAATTTCACGGGCAATCTCTTCCGCCATGCCGACGCGTGAACGCAGACCGGTCAACAAATCTAATCCGGAAGCGGCGACAGTAAACGCACGCTCCAAGCGCCGGATGCCGGCCATAAATCCCTGAAATTTGCCAATCACAGCTTCATAATCTTCCGGTGCCAGTGTTTGGCCATCCGGCGTCTTCATCAGCACCAACCGTGCCATGGTGTGAAACTGGTCGTGCAGCACCGCGAGCCTATCCAGGACCGGCTGCTCCTGTGGCAAACGCTCGGCCGCCTGCTGATACCAAGTGATGAAGCTGGATGGCGGCGACAATTGTAGCACCGCCTCGGCCCGCTGACGCCCGGAAAGAAAAGCCAGACGATGCCAGGCACAGAGCCAATCGAGGTGCTCATCAACCACGCTGGCCAGGGCTGTGCCACTGGGCGTCGTGCCATAGGCAGGGCTGGTTTTGTCATGACCAGCCGTATCGAATGTCACGGTACGAACTGGACGTTCCGGCGTCGTCACTCGGACAGTGCGGCGAAAGCCTCTTTGCCGTCCAGGTCAAGACCGTTGAGGATTTTCTTGGCCGGATGTGCCGTTTTCATCGTCTGGATATTGGCTGCCGGACCGAACCAGAAAATCTTTTCACAAACTTCGATCAGAGGCATGTCATCCGCATGATCGGTAAAGAAAATGCGTGGCCGGTCTTCCCAGCCGTTCTCCTTCAACAAAGCCAGCACCCGATCGCGCTTGACAGAACCATAGTTTTCCTCACCCGCACCCGGTGTGCCGAAAGGGGGGGTGGCCAGAATAAACTTGAAGCCGAGTTTTTTGCCAAGTGGAATGGCATATTCGCCGGCGGCGGCCGTAGCCAATATCGCATCCAGTTCCTGCTTCATCACACGTGACATGATGGGGAATAGATTCGGTCGCACAACACTATACAAATCGCCGATCAACCAATCCTGAGCCAGGCTGTCTGGATCCTTGGCGGCAGCTTTTGACCACAAGCCCTGCAACTTGGCCTTAACGAAGGCGTGGTCCTTGTTCATCAATTTTCGCTGCAGCATCAGATAGATGGTCTGCAGTCCGATCTTGATACGATCTGAAGTCTTGTTTTCCGGAAAGTGACCAACGATCAGATAGCGTACCCAAGACGGGTAGCTATTCACTGACAGCAGCGTCCCGTCCAGATCGAAGATCAGAACCGGTTTGGCGCCGGAAGTCGAGAGACCAGGGGAATCGGCAGAGGACATAGCGATAGGCCGCAAAATCGGGTTCAGCCAAAGGGCTTGCAGTGGTAACAGTCAATGCGGCACTTTTCAAGACCGCATCTGGCGGCAAGATTTCGGCCACCGTGTCCAATACCGCCCGCAAAGTCGCGCCGCTGTCCACCGCGTCGTCGACGACCAGAACCCGGGCTTCCCCGCCGCGCAGACTTAGTAAATGGGTGATTTGTGCCAATTCGTCCACATCTGGCGTAAAGGCACTCAAAGGTTGTGGGGGTCGACGCTGCGTCAACATCCTATGTTCAATGACCCGCAACTGATCGGTGATGGGCTGCGGCAGCGCTTGCAACATGTCCTTAACGACGGCGAACTTTTGTTTCTTGCCGGTGCTCGGCCGCCGGCAGGTAATGGGCAGAAGAATAGCCTCGACTGGCAGCGCTTCCATCATCAAATCGGCAACAATGTACCCCCCCGTGCGAACCCCCAGCACGATATTGGGTCGGAAATCTTGCTGCACCTGTGCCGCCAGCTGATGTGCGGCAGCCTGCAACCCACGCTCATCCAGGGTTTGCACGGTAAATTTTATCTTTCCGGTGTCCGACGCCACGTCATACCTCTTGTGTCGTTTGCCGCTCACGGTGGCTGCAGCAGCAACAAGGCATCATAGCCCTCACCTGCAGCCCGAACGAATCAAATCAGAGCAAAACTCTTAGTTACCCCATTGGGGTTCAGCTCATAAGGGTCACCATTATGTGGCAAGATTGTGGCCAAGACAATTGGTATCCCAGAGATGTGCCTAGATGGTAGGCCTGGCGACGTTCGGCACCGTGTCTCTTGCTTACCGAGCTCGCCTTATAGAGAGCATTGACTTCATCTTGATGTTGTAACGAATTATTAAATATTTACTCTAACCAGCTCGTGACCAGCGAGGCGGGTGGAAAGTTTGCCTTATGCGATTTTTCCGCTATGAAGGAAACAATGTTCAGCCTATTCCGCAAAAATCAGAAAACTTCGATCCGTGAAAACCGCGTGCCGCAGCATTGTCGGGTCTATGCCGTGGGCGATATCCATGGCCGGCTCGACCTGCTTGAGGTTATGCTGGAACATATCCGGCATGACGCATCACTGGCGCCGGCAGATCAGCAAGAAATAGTGTTCCTGGGCGATTATGTGGATCGTGGCCTGCACAGCCGGGGTGTGTTGGCGCGGCTGCGCCAGGGCGTGGCGCCGGAATTCACCCCCGTTTTCCTACGCGGCAATCACGAAGATGTGATGCTGCGTTTTTACGACGGTGATTTCAGCGTCGCGCTGGACTGGTTCTATTTCGGCGGGCGCGAAACTCTGGCCAGCTATGGCTTACCGCCCCCGCCCCCTAATGTGGCAAAAGAAAAAATCCCAGACATACATCAGGCCTTCGTCGCGAATATTCCCGCGGAGGATGTCGCCTTCCTGCGTGCCACCCGACTGCATCATGTCTGTGGTGACTACACCTTCGTTCATGCCGGACTGCGCCCGGGCCTGGGGTTGGAGCAACAGCTTCGCGAAGACCTCCTGTTTATCCGCAGCGACTTCCTGCGAAGCGATGATGACTTCGGCACTATGGTGGTGCATGGCCACACCATCGTTGAAGCACCAGAGGTTAAGCATAACCGCATCGGTATTGATACCGGTGCCTATGCCACCGGCCGCCTGACCTGCCTGGTGCTGGAGGGGAGCGAATATCGCTTCATGCAGACATGATGACCGAACAGCCGTTGCGCCCCGCCCCGCCCCGCCTACAAGGCACGCTGCCAGACGCCCTTGCCCAACGAGGCTATGCCGACGCCCTGCTGAGTGCCTTCGCGCTGCTGTTGCTGCTCGCGCCTCTGCCGCTCGGCGCCAACCGCATGTGGGCTGCCAGCCTGGTTTCAGTCTGGGTTAACCTGCTGCTGGTGCTCTTGCTGTGCGGGTGGATGCTGCGCCCAAGCTTGGTTGACAACCCCTTCACGCCCGCGCTGCGCGGCGCCATGCTCATCATGGTCGCGGTGCTGAGCTGGATCGTGGTGCAGACACTTTGGATCGTACCAGAGGCATGGCGCCATCCGCTGTGGGCCGAAGCCGGACAATTGCTGCAGCGACAAGGATTATTGAAAGAAGGTATCAATGGCGTCATCGCGCTCGATCCCAGCGCCGTCTATTATTTTGTCGTAAGGTTGTTGAGTTACACAGCAGCTTTCTGGCTCGCGTTGCTGCTGACGCAGGAAAGCCGACGTGCGCACTGGTTGCTCGGCGCCATTATCATTACCGGACTGCTTTATGCTGCGTATGGATTTTATATCGAGATTTCCGGCAGCAACTTGGTGCTGTGGTTTGAGAAGCGCTCCTACCGCGACGACATGACCTCCACCTTTTTCAATCGCAACTCCTACGCCGCCTATGCCGGGTTGGGGTTGCTGTGTTCCTGCACCTATGTCTTCCGCCGCTGGCACAGACTGTGGCGCGAATCCTCGCCGCACTTTATGTGGCGCGACTTTGTGGCCAATCTTATCGGCAAGGAAATCTACTGGGCGTTGCTGCCGCTGCTGTTCTTCACAGCGCTGGTCATGTCCTCCTCCCGAGCCGGCTTCGCCAGCTGCATGGCCGGGCTATGTGTGCTGGTCTTTGGTCTGGCGGTGAATAAAAATCTACCAATCTCTCGCCTGCTCCTCACGTTGTTGGGGCTGGCCGGAGTAGGCGCAGGCGTGTTGCTCATCGGCGGGCAGTCGTTGGTGGAGCGGCTCAACGCCAATATGGTCAACGAAGATTTGGATATGCGCCTCGGCGTCTATCGCCTGACTTGGGAAGCAGTGCAGGCCAGCCCGTGGTTCGGATATGGCTTAGGCAATTTCGATACCGCCTTCCGCCTGTTCCGCGACCCGACCGTGATCGGCTGGTTTCAGGAGGCGCATAACGAATATCTGGAAATGATGCTCGATCTCGGCATTCCGGCCGCCGCTTTGTGGCTGGTGGGCATGGCTCTACTGGTTTGGCGCTGCCTGGACGGCACGGCACGGCGCAGGCGCGATGGAATTTTTCCGGTGTTGGCGCTGGCCGCCACGACGCAGGAAGCGTTGCATTCGGTGCTGGATTTCAGCCTGCAGATTCCGGCGGTGGCAATAACCTATGCGGCCATCTTGGGTATGGGTGTGGCGCAAAGCCGATCCAGTCGTGCCGCCAGCGAAGACGCGTAACATAACCCGCCGGCCAGTGGCGCGCGTCCCCTTACGCCTATTAAAACCACACTTAGGCACGCGACCTCAAGCATGCCGGCTTCGACTTATACCGCGCAGGCAACCAAGCGGCGTTGTGTAACATCGACTGCATCGTCTTTGGCAACAGCAAGACAGGTAGCTTTATCGTCAACCTGTATGGCGCGCAGAACAACAGACTCCGCAACCTCGGCAACGCCACCTCCGCCCTGGCACCGCCCGCTTTCGACAGCCAGGCTCCGTCTCCAGGAATTCCAACACCCAATACTCTCCAGAGCGCTGCGGCGTAGGTGGTGAGGGCAGAAACTACGGTTCCGCTTCGCCCATGGTGCCGAAATGTCTGTCGGTGGCCACATCATCGCCCCACACAGCTTTCAATTCCGCCAGATTCTTTTGTAGCTGGGTGATTTTGCCGCCCGCGCTGCCCGCCATGATTGTGGCGACCATGCCAGGCACTACAGTATAG
>CAYOGS010000073.1:0-3753 GCA_964403435.1 uncultured Rhodospirillales bacterium
GTTTTAGGGAGTCGTCCGCGGCCGGTTTTGGGTTGTCAGTGAGGCATTCGTAGTACGAGTCGCCTTTACGGGCAATCGAAGTTTTGCCTCCGACTACGGGGCGTGAGACGAATCGCCCGCGACGGCCCGGCGGCGCGGCGACGGCACCAGCAACGCAGCGGCCGAAACAGAAGTCATTTCAACGGGTTCTCTGGGACTGGACATTGCTTTAGGCATTGGTGGTCTGCCACGTCGACGCGTGGTTGAGATTTATGGGCCGGAAAGTTCCGGCAAGACCACGCTGGCCTTGCATGTTATTGCTCAAGCTCAGAAGAATGGCGGCACCTGCGCTTTTATCGATGCAGAACATGCACTAGATCCCGCTTATGCCCGCAAGCTGGGTGTGAATATTGACGAATTGCTGATTTCGCAGCCCGATGCCGGCGAGCAGGCGCTGGAAATAGCCGACACACTAGTTCGTTCCGGCGCCATTGATGTCCTAGTCGTGGATTCGGTGGCCGCCTTAGTACCACGCGCCGAACTGGAAGGCGAAATGGGCGATAGCCATGTGGGCCTACAGGCGCGGCTGATGAGCCAGGCGTTGCGTAAACTGACCGGTTCCATCGCCAAATCCAACTGCATGGTGATCTTTATTAATCAGATCCGTCTCAAGATCGGCGTGATGTTCGGCAACCCAGAAACCACTACCGGTGGCAATGCGTTGAAATTCTATGCCTCCGTCCGCCTGGATATCCGCCGCATTGGCGCCATTAAAGATCGCGAAACCGTGGTCGGCAACCAGACCCGCGTCAAGGTTGTCAAAAACAAAATGGCGCCGCCGTTCCGCGTGGTGGAATTCGATATCATGTATGGTGAAGGCATCTCCAAAACTGGCGAATTGATCGACCTTGGCGTCCAAGCCAATGTGGTGGAGAAGTCTGGTGCCTGGTTCTCTTATGACGGCCAGCGCATCGGCCAGGGGCGAGAGAACGCCAAGCAGTTCCTGCGTGAACATCCGGAGATTGCTGACGCGATTGACGCTAAGGTTCGGGCCAATGCCGGCCTGGTCGCTGGCGCCATGCTAGCCGGCCACGGTGATGATGCCGGAAGCGACGAATAACCCCCTTCCTCCTCGTAAGTTGAACGCGGGTTTAAGCGCAGTCCTTCGGGACTGCGCTTTTTTGCTTCTTGTGAATTAGCGCTGACCAGAAGGCAAACCAACTTGATTAGGCGGCAGTGTGCATTGACCTTGTACGCAGTGCGCTGATTGTGGACGCGCCTGAAAAGACGGCGCACACATGCCATCACCATCACCTGCCTCAGCATTACGCGCGGCATTTGCAAAACTAAATTCCCAATTCACGGCCCAATAAAAGTTGGGGCAAATACTGCGCACGACCATGCAATCCGCATCGCGCTCGCAACTTGACCAGCTGGTGGGCTCAGCAGCTAGCGACGGTCGAATTGTTAAGACGCCGGCTAGTGTGATCGTGATCAGCGCGCGAGACAAATAGCGTTGGTGCATTGTGCCGCCTCTGGCTTAATGTGCCGCAGATTTTCGCATGTTGTGACCTGCCTAATTTGCTCATTGACGCGCGTATTCTGCCAGAGATAAGCCTTGTTGATCGCCCAGTAGGTGCCAGGACACATCGAATCCGCTATGACGCAGTCGCTGTCATAGCGGCACAGGCGCCAGGTCTGGTCGCGGACAATGACATCCTTGCCTCTCAGCAACTCGCGCAAGTCATCAGCATCTTTTTTTTTATCTATGGCCGCGGCCATTGGGCTTAACAACGTGGCAACGGCAAGCATCAGACATAAAGAACGCATCGCCTTCTCCTCATTTACGCCGACAGACCAGCAACTGAGTCCACGATAACTTTGTGGCGCCAGTTGGGCATGGCGTTGATCATTGATACCGCTAACGCAGCCCAATAAGGTAAAGACTGAACAAGCAACATAGCCACCCATAGTACCGCGTCACGGTTGACGACACCATAGAGTTGCAGGATGCTGAAGGCGCAGAACAGTAAAGCCGCCAAAAGCGCCGATTCTTCCCGTGCCATGAGGATTCCCTGCATAAAAGCCGGCCTGTCAGCGCATTTAGGTGTGCGGAAAAAGGGTTTTCCCGACGTGAACAAGCCCTGCCACACTGCACGTCCTACCGTGTGCGTGAGGGACATCCCGGCGATTGCGGCGCCGATCCGGTCTGGCCTTGAACAGTGCAAACGTCTGCTATACAGCCAGAAACTGGCGATACTCTTGAAGGCAAATGCGCTTAAGGTAGGCACCAGGAAAATGGCAGGCGGGAACTCCACGAGCTTGAACCATAGGAGCACAGACCAGAAAACGGCAGCAACCGCAAACAGTAGATTGGCCGCATCGGCGAACCAAGGCAGCCAGCCGGAAACAAAGTGATAGCGCTGCCCTGTCGTCAATTCCTTACCGCCAGGTAATAGGGCTGCCAGGTGCCGCTTGATGATCTGCACCGCACCATAGGCCCAGCGAAAACGCTGCGACTTATAGCCGGCGAAACTATCCGGAATTAGCCCTTTGCCAAACGAGTGATTAAGATAAACGGACTCAAAACCAGCTTCGAAGAGCCGCAACCCAAGCTCGGCATCCTCGCAAATGCACCACTCGCTCCAGCCGGCCACTTTCCACATCGCGGTTTTCCGGATGAGCGTCATAGTTCCATGCTGAATGATGGCGTTACGTTCGTTGCGCTGCACCATACCAATATGAAAGAAGCCGGCATATTCCCAGTTGCACATGGTTTTGAAACTATCACCAGGCCAATCACGGTAATCCTGCGGCGCCTGGACGAAGGCGACGCGAGGCCGCTCAAAATATGGAATCGTACGCCGCAGCCAGTCCGGCGAGACAACATAATCGCTATCGATGACGCCGATGATGGTGGCGGCCTCGTCCGTCTGCTTGAGTGCGAAGTTCAGCGCCCCAGCTTTGTAGCCCGGCCATTTGGGTAAATGGAAGAAGCGGAAACGCTTGCCCAGCAATTCGCAATGCTCTTCCAGCGGTTTCCATACCGCCTCGTCCTTGGTGTTGTTGTCAATCACCAGCACTTCGAAGTTCGGATAGTCGAGCAGCGCAAGCGCATTCAGCGTCTCAATCACCATATGGGGCGGCTCGTTATAGCACGGCACATGGATGGAGACTCTCGGTGGCGCAGGCGGCAAGGGTGTATCAAGTGGCAGGAACTGCCTCTGCCACTGGCTGGCCCAGGTCACCTCTGTCAACTCATAGCCATCCACCAGCAATACGGCGAGCAGCAGAATCTGTGCCAAAATAAGCGCCACCCAGGCCAGGGAAGACGTCGTAATAATGTTTTCAGCTAAAGCGGCAAGCACTGCCCAGACCAGTACAGAACTCACGGCTTGAATCAACAATGCGTAAAAGACCTGCCCACCAAGACGCAGATTCCGCTGTCGTCGAAGAAAGATGAGCATCGGCAAGAAAGCAAGTACTGTGGCGGCAGCGAAGCCGATCAGTCCGTTGCGACGCTCGACTATCGGACCGCTCATGGGGAACTTCTCACTCATGTCCCGTTCCCACAAGCCCCAATGCGCGCCGACTGTCCCTTCCAATGTTCGTTTCCAGGGTGAATCGTATGCCTCAATGATAAAGTAATCTAATTTCTGCTCTGTCGCATAATTGAGGAATTGTCGGACAAACCGCCCTTGATTGATGCGTGACGGCTCCGCGGCCCTGAACCATTGCCCCTCGCTCGGCCAACCGACCTCACCAATCATAATG
>CAYOGS010000073.1:3763-8223 GCA_964403435.1 uncultured Rhodospirillales bacterium
CTCTTTGCTTATTGCGCTGTAGCGGCCAGCGACGAAATCCAACGCCCGATCAATCGGCACGCCTTCCCAATAAGGCAGAATATGCGTGGCGATGAAATCCACCACCGGCACGAGTTCTGGATGCTCTTGCCACACGTGCCAAGGTTCCGCGGTAGAAACCGGCACGGTGACTTGACGTTGCACACGTTGAATATATTCGATGAGTTGCGGCACCGGCACGTCGCCACGCAGCAGGCTTTCGTTACCCACCAGGATACGCTTGACGCTGGGATTGCTATGCGCCAGGTCAATGCCGTTCGCGATTTCCAGTTCATTGGCGGCAGGGTCGCTACTAATCCAGATGCCGAGCGTGACCTGCAGCCCATACTTACCAGCGAGTTTTGGTACCAGTTCCTGCCCAGCTGTGGTGCCATAAGTGCGAACATTCAGCGCATGCCGCGATAAATGAACAATATTGGCTTCAATTTCTGCCACATCGGCGACTGCGCCGCGTTCGGCATTCTGCTTGGCACGCCAAGGCGTATAGGACAGACCGTTGATCTGACCACCCCAAGGCCGTTCATCTGCTGTGGGGTTGGACAGCGACCATAGAGCAAAATTCAGCGCCACGATGAACGCCAGAATGAGTCCATGACGCCAGATCATGCTGTCGTCGCCCCGGCAGCACCTACGATTTCCGCTTGGAACCGGCTAACAAGGTGACCCGTCGTCATGCGATCAACAATATCCTCGGCATGCCCGATCTCACGGTCAAAGCTGGCGCAGTGTCTGAACTTTTTGTTGAATATTTTCGATCAAACGATCCACACCGTCTGCTTTTATAACAGCACTGAACTCCGCACGCCGCGTCGCCATCTCGCTGATGGTGGCATCAAGATAGACATCATTGATACGCCAAGCGCCTTGTTTGTCTTGCCTTAGCAGGTAATTCAGCGTCACCGGTGCGTCGGCCTTAGGTATAAGTTTTGTCTCAACGATTATTCCCCCGCCTTCGGCCGGTTTTTCGTTCGCGACCACGAATTCCTCACCATCATAGGCTTTAAATCGGCTGGCATAGGTCGCGATACTGAAATCGCTAAAGGCGTTAATCAGTCTTTGCTGCTGTAGAGCATCGGCTTTGAGCCAACCGGAACCAGCCGCAAAGCGCGTCATGAGTGGCAGATCGAAACTGCGCTCGATGCTGGCCTGTAAAGCGTCATAACGTTTTTGGAAACCCATTGTCTCGCCCTGCCGCATCGCCTGCAGTAAATGCTCATAAAGACCGGCTACAACCTGGGAAGCACTTGCCTGCGCCGTCGCAGTCTGCAGCTTGCCGGGGTCGGGGACAGCGATGGCGGTGGCAGTTTGAATAGGTGCAGCACCCGACTCGGCCAGAACAGTGCCCGACCAGCTCAGTGCCAGAAAAATTACGCCAGCAGTCAGCCGCATCATAATATCCCTCATCCGTATTTGGTACTTCTCAAACAAACGTCAGCAAAATGGGCGACAATTCAGGCAACAATACGGCATAACAAACCAGCCATAGATTTAAGCGATCGCCGCACGCACGCTCTCGGTGCTTGCTTCCATGCCCAGTGCAGCCAAAACGGTGGCCACGATATGTGTAGCATTAAGCCTGGCTTCATCATACTGCCGCTGCGGCGTGTCCTGATCTTGCCATAGGTCTGGCAATGTCATGGGGCGCAGTTTGCAGCCGCGATCGAGCACGCCACGTCGAGCAAGTTCATGGACCACATGGCTGCCGAAACCGCCAATTGAACCTTCCTCCACCGTTACCAGCACCTCATGCTCATTCGCAAGCCGTGTGATCAAGTTTATGTCAAGTGGCTTGGCAAAACGCGCATCCGCCACAGTGGTACTTAAACCGCGTGCTTGCAAGGCATCAGCTGCCTTGAGGCACTCAGCGAGCCGGGTGCCTAGGCTCAACAGCGCGATTTTCGTTCCTTCGCGTAGCACCCGGCCTTGACCGATCGGCAATACCGTGCCTCGCTCAGGCAATGCCGCGCCGGTCCCTTCGCCACGCGGATAACGCAGAGCGGACGGCGCTTCATCAAAAGCTGCAGCCGTCGCCACCATATGCATCAATTCCGCCTCGTCCGCCGCAGCCATGATCATCATGCCAGGCAGGCATCCGAGATAGGCCAGATCGAACGATCCAGCATGGGTGCAGCCGTCAGCGCCCACTAAGCCTGCTCGATCCAGCATGAAGCGCACTGGCAGCTTTTGAATAGCAACATCATGCACTACTTGGTCATAGGCGCGCTGCAAGAAGGTCGAATAAATGGTACAGAACGGCTTGAAGCCTTCACAGGCCAGGCCAGCGGCGAACGTCACCGCATGTTGTTCGGCAATACCAACATCGAACGTGCGCTTCGGAAAACGCTTGCCGAAAATATCGAGCCCTGTACCGGAGGGCATCGCGGCGGTGATAGCGACCACGCGCTCGTCAGCCTCCGCCTCCTTTATCAGCGCCTGGGCAAAGGTTTTCGTGTAACTCGGCGCCGCCGGTTTAACGACCGGCTGTTCACCGGTAACAACATTGAAACCTTTGGCCACAGCATGAAGCTTATCAGCCGAATTCTCGGCCGGCACATAACCGTGCCCCTTTTCCGTACGGACATGCACCAGAATGGGGCCACCTTCGGGATCATCGCGCACATTTTCGAGCACAGGAATCAAGTGGTCAAGATTGTGGCCATCCACGGGACCAACATAGTAAAACCCTAACTCCTCAAAGAGCGTACCGCCGGTGATCATGCCACGCGCATAATGTTCCGCCTTACGCGCTGCCTCGGTCAATGGGCGCGGGAAGAGCTTAGCAAATTCCTTAGCCATGTGACGGATGGAGCGATATTCTTTGGATGAAGCGAGCCGGGACAGATAGGCACTCATTGCGCCAGTGGGTGGCGCAATGGACATATCATTGTCATTCAGGATGACAATGAGACGGCTATCCATAGCTCCGGCATTGTTGAGCGCTTCGTAAGCCATACCCGCGCTGATAGATCCGTCGCCGATCACGGCTATGACGTGATTTTTCTTGCCCTTGAAATCGCGTCCAACGGCATAGCCCAACGCCGCCGAAATTGAAGTGGAACTGTGCGCAGCACCAAATGGGTCATAAGCGCTTTCGCTGCGTTTGGTAAAGCCAGAAAGACCGGCGCCTTGTCGCAAGGTACGAATGCGGTCACGTCGACCAGTCAGAATTTTGTGCGGATAGGCTTGATGGCCAACATCCCATATGACGATATCGTCCGGTGTATTAAAGACATAGTGCAACGCGATCGTTAGATCCACCACGCCTAGTCCAGCGCCGAGATGGCCTCCGGTCACGGCCACGGCGTCAATGGTTTCCGCGCGCAACTCTTTGGCCAGTTGAGGTAATTGCGCGGGCTTCAATTGGCGCAAATCAGCTGGATAGGCGATTAAGTCCAAGAGCGGCGTCACCGGCTTGCCCGCCTGCTGCGGCTGGACATCCCGCGCCTCAACCGTGCACTGGTCTTTCACGCCCGCTATAGCGTCGGCATTCGAACGGCTGATTTGGCTCACGCTCAACCTCACGGTACGGATTGCGGCGTTGCCGAATCACGTCCGGTGCGGCAGCGCAGTTAAGCGGCAATGATTAGCGGTTTTAACCCTGGGAAAGCAAGATAATAGGACATTTCCCCAGCTTTGCCCCAGGCGTTAACCTTTGAGCGAACCAAACACCTGTCAATATTCTTTAGTGGGCGCGTTTTGGCGATTTTTCAATGCCGCTTGTCGTTCACGCGCCGGCGACCGCAACCACCAATGGACGAACCAGGCCAGGGCTCCGACCCCTACTCCTTCCAACAATCCGGCAAAATGCCAAACATTCAGGCCCCAAAGGAGTGAGATTAGAGCACACAACAGGTGTCGCGCCACAGTTCGACGCATGAGATAAAGCCCACCGAAAAAGGCGCTCAGCCCGAGCAGCCATGACATTTTCGTGCCGATATGCATGCCAAAATGCGCTGTGCTGCCAATCGCCAAACCGATCAGCAGCATCTCCGCCCCGACCAGAACATCAAAAAAATCCACCCCCTGCCCCTCAGCACCATGCCCAATGGGGCCGGCGGCCTCCGCCAGAGAGGCGTCCGGCGTAAAATGAGCGAGTGGGTCATTTCCAGAACTTATAACAAAATCAATCAGATAAGCAGCAGCATAATCCGCGTGTTCGGCCAACTCGACATCCACTGCCAGCGTATGGCCGGGATGGACATGGGCAACATGGCGAGGGATGGTCTGTTTGATGATCTTGCGTGCATGATCGGAAAAAATACCGACGGAAAAATAATAACTCCGCAGTTGCGGTTCATTGTTTGTGATGTGCAGGCAGAAACCTGGCTTAACCACTGTACCACCACGTGTACCGCCACAACTGACTCTGCCGCCGAAATCAGAGCGAATAGGCGCCTGATAGGTATAGGCGTGGCGAAACT
>CAYOGS010000074.1:0-4771 GCA_964403435.1 uncultured Rhodospirillales bacterium
GAAATAATACGCATCTAGCCCCAGGAAACTGCGCTGACGGAACCGCTCCACATAGGCGCGGTTCTGCAGCACATCGCGGGTAGGAATCCGATAACGGTAGAGATAGCTTTTGTCAGATGTCGCCGCCAGTTCCAAACCGGCGCGATGATATTGCCCGAGATCAAACCGGACATCACCAAACAGGTGGCCACGCACCGCATCATGCTGCAACTCACCTTCATCCGTCACACGGTCAGCCACAGTCATACTGCCATCAAACTGCAGTGAGCCGTGCACGAAACGCTGCCGATATTGTCCGGCGAACTGGAAACCATCCTTCCCGCTAAAAGTAGGGCTGATAGTCAAATCCTTATCCGGCGCGATATCGTAATAGTACGGTATGGTCGCAAATGTGCCGATATTATTGCTGGTGCCCACCAGTGGCGTTAGGAACCCACTCTTGCGCTTCACGCTGGGGTCCGGGTGGGAGAAATAGGGTGTATAAAACACTGGCACACCCCAGAACTCCAAGAACGCATCACGGTAGGTGATACGCTTGTCTTCGTTATCATGCACCACTTTCGCGGCTTTCAATTGCCAGATCGGTGCACGAGTGGGGGCATCCTTACATAAATCGCAGGCCGAATAAACGGCGCGACGCAAAACGATATAGCGGCCATCCACCCGTTCGCCTTCCTGCGCGGCAAAACGAGAATTATCCACCAGCAACATACTGATCTGATCCACAAATCCTTGCTTCATGTCGCTCGTAACTTCAGCCTGTTCGGCAAAGCTCACAGCGCCAGTGTCGTCTTGAATGCTGACATGCCCCATCGCTGTCACAACATCGCGCTGCTTGTTATAGGTGACCCTGTCGGCTCGCAACTGATGTGCACCTTGCGTGATGATGACATGCCCTTCGGCCGTGGCAATTTCGCCATTCTGATCATAGCCAACCTGATCAGCCTCCAGCACCACCGGTTCTTTGGTGTCTACCGGTACAACAGGAGCATCATCTGCCCACGCTGGATAAGCGCCAAGCCCAAGAATCAGCAGGAAAATATGGATGCGTTTGACCATCTGGCTAGGGTGCCAGAGGTGACGTGGCAGGTAAAGGGCTGAAAATGATACGCTTTCAGAACAAATTATGTTCAGCCGCGCATGAAAGCCGGCAAATGGTCACCGAAACCGTTGGTACGCTCATCGCCACCTTCATCAGCAGCAACAGGCACGGCACGCGGCGGCCGTGCGCGCGGCACCACAGCAGTCTCAGACCGACTTTCATGCCGACGAGGCGTACGTTCACGCTTGCTACGTTCTGGCCGATTGATCTGGGACGGGACATCGCTCACTTCGGCAACCACAGGAACGCCCAATGCTGGTAAAGGCTGCTTAATAAGTTTTTCGATGGCTTCGACCAGCTTATCCTCATCGCTCGTCGCCAAAGTATAAGCGATACCCGATTTGCCAGCCCGTCCTGTCCGCCCGATCCGGTGGACATAATCTTCCGCGTTGAACGGCACATCGAAATTGAACACATGGCTCAACCCACTGATGTCCAGGCCACGACCGGCCACATCGCTGCACACCAGAATGTTAATCGTATTACGCTTGAAGGCATCCAACGTTTCGGTGCGCTTGCTTTGCACCATATCACCGTGCAAGGCGCCGACATTGAAACCGTGCTGCTGTAGCGAGGTGAGCAGGACGGCAACGTCCCGTTTTCGATTACAAAAGATCATGGCGTTCTGAACTTCTTCCTGCCGCAGCAGGGTGCGCAGTACTTCACGCTTTTGCCGTTCTGTCACCTTAACCAGATGCTGTGTGACGGTCGCCGCCGTGGTGGCGGATGGTGCGACGGCAATTTCCTTCGGATTACTTAGAAAGCGCTTGGCAATTTTCTTCACTTCCGTCGCGAGCGTGGCAGAGAAGAATAATGTCTGCAGCAACGGCGGCAGCAGGGACACGATTTTCTCGACATCGGGAATGAAACCCATGTCCAACATGCGGTCGGCTTCGTCTATCACTAGGATTTTGATGTCGTTCAGCAGCACGCGCCCGCGCCCGTGCAAATCCATCATGCGGCCAGGCGTGGCGATTAGGACATCAACACCACGATCGAGCAACTTGATCTGCTCGTCCATCGTCTCTCCGCCAATCAGCAGCGCCATACTCAGCTTGTGATATTTGCCATAGGTCTGGAAATTCTCCGCCACCTGGGTCGCCAGCTCACGCGTCGGCGCCAGTACCAGCGAACGCGGCATCCGCGCCTTGGCACGTCCCTGCGCCAGAATCTCAATCATCGGCAGCGTGAAGCTGGCTGTCTTTCCCGTGCCTGTCTGGGCACAGCCCATCACATCGCGCCCCATCAAGACATAGGGTATCGCCTGCTCTTGTATCGGTGTGGGAGTAGTATATCCCTTTTCCAGAACAGCCTTGACGACATCGGGACTCAACCCCAATGCGGTAAAACCTTCGGTTACCGCGGGGACAGCTTCGGCGAGCTGCATAACTTCATTTTCAGTGATGTCGGAACTCAACTTATTCTGTCCGTTAGCAGGCAGCGACAAGCGCGGCACGCGGTTTAGGGTTGACATCAGGCCATTAATGCCTTGATTTGCGCGGGTCATAGCACAATTTCATGGCTCAGATACAATAAAATAATCATTTGCAAGCAAACAAGGCAGCATAACGCATGGATTCCATTGTATTTTTGCCAGGCTTACTGTGCGACGCCCGACTCTGGCAGGCCCAAACGGCAGCACTGTCTGGAGGGTATGACTGTCGCGTACCGGCGCTGGATGGCGAAGATAACATCCCTGCCCTGGCTCGTCATGTGCTGGCCGAAGCACCGGAGCACTTCCATCTGGTTAGCCTTTCGATGGGCGGTTATATCGCCATGGAGATCATGAGGCAGGCGCCGGAACGTGTGATCCGCTTGATGTTGTGTGATACCTCGGCTCGTCCGGATACACCGGAGCAGAAAGAGCGGCGTCAAACGCTACTCACCCTTTCTCGCAGTGGCAAGTTTAAAGGTGTTACACCGCGCCTCTTACCGAGCCTCATCCACATGGATCGGTTGCAGGATTCGACCGTGACCGCGCCCATTTTGGCCATGGCCGAACGTATCGGCCGTGATGGTTTTCAACGGCAGCAGACCGCCATAATGGGACGAATTGATAGCCGCCCCTTCTTACCGCACATCACCTGCCCCACCATGATTGTCGTCGGTGCCAACGATCAGCTGACCCCGCTCTCAATCGCGAATGAAATGGCAAATTTAATTCCGCAAGCCGGATTAGAAATCATCCCGCACTGTGGTCACCTGCCGCCACTGGAACAGCCAACGGCATTCAATCAACTACTTCTCGCATGGTTGAAGATGAGTGCGTGATCACATGCAGAACAGGGCGACGAGCCATATTACCACAATGTGAAGCTGGGTTACCGAAGACACCTAATTGGAGCGGGCGAAGGGATTCGAACCCTCGACCCTAACCTTGGCAAGGTTATGCTCTACCCCTGAGCTACGCCCGCATCCATCAGCAAACAAACAGCCTGTTGTACAAGCCACTGGCCAAGGCCGGCAATTTGCCCGTTGCCCGACCGAAGGTCAAGCGCAATTATTTCCAGTTTTTTGCAACAGGATAGGAACTAAACCTGCCTGCTACCATGCACCTGCGGCGCCAGCTGTAACCAGTGTTGCCGGCCACTCTGAAACAGCATCTGTCCCTGATAGCCCGTTGCCAGGACCGCAGACTGAAACGCGTTATGCAACTCCTGCTGCAAGCTTGGTGTCAGGGGCTGCGCCGTGCGTAGCACGAGATCAAATTGCTGCAACTTAACGAAACCGTCCAGCTGCATAGCGCCCAGGCGCGAAAAAGTAACATCAATCACAAAGCGTGTCTGTTGAGTTGGTTCTTGGGCCGCAGCTGTCTGTGTTTGTCCGCCATCCCGCTGTTGCAGGTTGTGGTGGACATAAATCTGCAGCGGCAGCAGATGCTGCTGGTCAAGCAGCGGCAGCTGATAGACTCGCCAGTCACCGACCACCGCATCCGTGGTCGTTCCGCCATGCTGCTGCAGTTCCTGTTGCAACGCTTCAAGCAGCGCCTTGTGAGATCCCTGCTCTAACACCGCGGCATTGTCCTTGCCTAGCCAGACGCGCGGGTCTTGTTGACGCATCGCGCCAAGCATCACCAGCAGCGCCCCGGCCAAAGCATGGTCCGGACGCGGCACGCGATGCTGCAGGAAATTCTGCCAGGCACCACTCGGTGGCAAAATGCCGACCTGCACACCCCCGATAAGTTCCATCAAGGCTGGCCAATCATGCGACGCAGCAGTGGGCTGCGAGTCTACAGACGCTGCTTGTGGCGGCAGCAACTTCAACACAATCTGGCTGCCCACCGGCACCGATTGGTTGGTCTTAAGTAACAGATTTACTTCACCAGCATTGACCAGCAGCGCCCCATCCGCCGCCGCAGGCCGCAAAACCCGCGCCAAAACCTCATCAACCCGCAAGGTTGGCGCCATCTGACCACTGAGCACCAGTTGTTGCACTGTGACGGTTAACGGCGTTTGCATAGCCTTGGCCGCTTCCATCAAACGCTCCATCCGTGGCTTGTCTGCTGCAGTTTTTGTTGATTGCACAGCATTCGGAGATGCAGCTTCATCCAGCCATTGCCGTAGCCAAGTTTCTATTTTTTTCTCGAGCCGCATACCGCCGCCGGTACTACCGTCGTCACGTGCTGAAGCTGCTGTGGCCATGGAGACGGTCTGCCCGCTTGGCGCGTCG
>CAYOGS010000074.1:4781-8150 GCA_964403435.1 uncultured Rhodospirillales bacterium
CACTAAGGCCGGCAGAGTCTGCCCGCTTAAGAGTGATGTTGTCGGTGTCGCCGCGCTGCGCACAACTGTTGCCGCGAAAGGCACAAAGAGCAGCTGCGCTGCTGACAACCCTATGCCCGGTGCGGTTTGCATTTGCAGTGTTACTGTATTGTTTTCGCTGAGATAGTGCTTGATGGCCTGCAGCAAAGTTGGGTTACCGCGCACTTGCGGCAGGGTCAGCGACACTACACCAGCAGGCGTTTGCAGGGTGGCCTGGCCATTCGGCAGAAGCTGTAATTCTCCCGCGAGACTTGGCGGATTCTGCATCGCGGACGACGCCAATCCAGGCGGCAGTTCGTTGATTTGCACCGGCAAGGTGGCTGGCAAGCCCGGCGGCAGCATAGACGCAGTTGGCGGCGCCAACGGATTGGCCAACACGCTCACGGCAGTGGTTGGCGCAATCTCGCTCATCATCAATCCCGCCTAAAGACCTTGCCGGTTAGTGCCAGCACATCCATCGCGGCGTCCGACTCCGGCGAACGCACCAACACCGCCGTCTGCGCCCGAATAGCCTCACGCACCTTATTGTCACGGCGGATAATGCCGGCCAGCGGCGGTGTATAACCCAGGAAATTCTCGCAGGCCTTGCGAATGGCCTCATAGGTACGCTGACCTTCCTGGATGCTGCCTGCCATGTTGACCACCACGCGCATGTCTGCCTGCGCGTTGGCACTGCGCGACAGCTTGATAAAAGCATAGGCGTCAGTCAGCGAGGTCGGCTCATCCGTCACCAGAACGAAATTGATGGCGCAAGGCCCAGCCATATGGCGCGTGGCGCGATCCACCCCGGCGCCGAGATCAATCACCACATGATCATAATTGCGGCATAATGCCAGCAGATCGTTACGGAGCATGTTCAGTTTTTGCGACGGCAAAGTCGCAAGGCTTCCGGAGCCGGAGCGTCCGGCCAGGACGTCGAACTTGCCGGCCTCGAACCGCGTCACCGCCCCGACCAACGTAACCTTACCTTCCATCACAGCCGCCAAATCCTGCACCGGCGTCAATCCCAACTGGATATCAATATTAGCCAACCCCAAATCGCCGTCGAACAGCAAAACGCGTTGACCTTTGCTCGCCAGTGCCTGGCAGAGGGTAATGGCGAACCAAGTTTTACCCACACCGCCCTTGCCGCTGGCTACAGCATAGAGGTTAGGCATCCGCAAGGGGGGCGGCACAGCGGTGGGCTGGGGCAGGCTGGTAGGTTCAGACATCAGTATCCTCGTTCATGCTTCAACGGCCATGTGTACCGGTTCCGGGCTGCATGGGCAGAACCTCTTGCAACAAAGCACCCGGCGCCATCAGGCAGCGCGCCAGCGTTATAGGGTTGAGTGGCTGCAGGGGCACGGCCACGTTGCCACTCTGGCTTAGGTTGCCGAGCGCTAAGCCGCTTTCTTCCGCGATATTGAGCATTGAGCCAAAACGCCGGGTCAGGTCGCCACGGGTCAGCACCAACCGGTCGGCGCCTAGACTGCTGAAAGCCCGCGCCATCTCGCTGCCTTCTGTGCTGTCCAAGCCACACGGCAGTGTCAGTGCGATGGCACAGGGTGTCTTGCCGGTCATGCGGCCGAATTCACGCCGCTCGGTTTCGTCATAGGGGTTGCGCCCTGGTGTATCAACCAGCACCAAGCCTTTACCTGCAAGTTCGGCCATCGTATCGGCGACCGATTCTGGCTGCTCAATCTCCAACAATGGTACTTTCAGCAGTCGTGTAAAAGCTGCCATCTGTTCAATGCCGCCAGCGCGGACTAGGTCAGTCGTGATGACCGTGACCGGCTTCTTCTGCATTTTGGCCATGGTAGCAAGTTTGGCGACAGTCAAAGTTTTGCCAGCCCCCGGTGGCCCGACGAGCACAATTGGCTGTTCCGGCTTATCGAGGGTCAGCGGCTTGAAACTCACATGCGCGTCGAATCCCGCCGCCAGCGCGATGAGCGGATCGTCATCCGCGAAATGGGTGGCGGTGGCCAGCAACTTCTCGGCCAACGCTGCATGAACACCGTGGTAGTGCAACGCATCGGCAATTGCGGTAACGACATCAATCTCCGGCTTAGGCGGCGGAAAGACCGTCTCCGATTTGGGTTGCGGCTGTGCCTCGTCCATCGCTGCGGTGACTCGCACGCCGCCCATCTCATCATCGCGCGTGGCAACGATAATCGCCTCCTCGCCCAAGGCCTCGCGCACCTGGCGCATCGCCTCAGCCATCGTCGCGCCATGGAAGGATTTGAGTCGCATCAGATTTGTCCCAGCGTCTTGATTTTTGCTTTAGGGTGGATTTCATTTTGTGACATGACGACGGTCAACGGCCGGAAACGCTCAATGATTGAGCGGACATAAGGCCTGATCGCCGGACCAGTCAGCAGCACCGGATTTTCGCCCATCATCATATGCCGGTCATAGGTTTCACGCACCGAACGAATGAATTGCTGCAATTTGCTCGGCGCCAGCGCCAACTGCTTCTCCTCACCCTGCCCCACCAGCGCTTCACTATACTCCCGCTCCCATTCTGGCGAGAGCGTGAGCAGCGGGATATAGCCCATCTCGTTGGTATATTGGTCAGAGATTTGCCGCGCCAGACGCATCCGCACATGCTCCGCGATCAGTGTGAGGTTACGTGAGGCGCCGGAGCCTTCCGCCACGCCTTCCAGAATCGTCGGCAAATCGCGAATGGAGATGCGTTCCGTAAGCAATGTCTGCAGCACGCGCTGCAGACCGGCCACAGTGATCTGGCTGGGAATAATATCCGCTATCAGTTTCTGCTGTTCCTTGGTCAATTCGTCGAGCAGCTTTTGCGTTTCGGCGTAAGAGAGCATTTCCGCCATATTGTCCTTCACCACCTCGGTCAGGTGTGTGGTGATAACGGTGGGCGGGTCCACCACAGAATAGCCTTTAAACAGGGCTTCTTCCCGATAAGTCTGATCGATCCACACAGCTGGTAAGCCGAAAGCGGGCTCGGTTGTCGCCTCGCCCGGCACCGCTAGCGGCTCGCCGCGTGGATCCATGGCCATGAACATACCGGGGCGCAACTCGCCTCTTCCGGCTTCGATCTCCTTACAGCGAATGACATAGGTGTTCGGCGGAAGCTGCAGATTATCCTGAATGCGCACGGCCGGTAGTATAAAGCCCATATCAGTGGCTAGTTGGCGGCGCAGCCCCTTGATCTGCTCGGTCAACTTCTGTCCTTGGTCGCTATTAATGAGCGCGAGCAGCGAGTAGCCCAACTCCAGCCGCACCACGTCAATTGCCAAAGACTTGGTGATCGGCTCCTCCGCCACCGGTGTAGCTTTAGCCTTGGCGACTTCTTCAGCGGCGCGCTGATCTGCCAAAGTCTTTTGT
>CAYOGS010000075.1:0-2477 GCA_964403435.1 uncultured Rhodospirillales bacterium
AATATATTAAAATAGCTGATTGCTGATTGCTGAAAGCCGATTTCTACAATATGTTCAAGCATGACCAACAGTATTGCTCCAAACAGTCGTGATCAAGGTATAGCGACCTGTCCGATGCATCGTGTTGCACATTGAAGGCATTATCGTCCGCTTTTGACTGGATGATTGCTTAGCGATACGGGGTAAATTCGTACGGCCTAGACCCAGGCGCTGAGCCCTTATCCGGTGCCGACGTTATTTCAATAGCCGGTTTACCTGATTCTGTTGGTGTCTATTCCGAAGGCGGTGGCGGAAGCGCTGAGCTTGCATATGTCGGCAAAGATTTCTAAAGACCAGTGGTTTGGCGAGGTGATTTTTGGTTAGGTCGGCGGATAGAGCTTGGACAAGATGCGCGGTGCGATCAAGTGAAGTAGTGGTGGATACTATGAGCGTGTGATTTGCATGCGCGCGGCTTGTTGCCAAGCGGGTAACAAGTCTTCGGCTAAGATTTCTTCCCAGCTCGCGATGTACTTACGCCCTAGTTCAACCGCTGCGGCTTGCAATTTCGGGCGCGAGGTAGACGCAAAATCATGCAAAGCACTGGTCCAGGCATCAGCGCCGCCCGAAACCACCTGCAAGGCGGGTGATGATGGCAGTAGTTTATGGACACCACTCTTTGCTGCCACGAGCACGGGTAGTCCGCTTGCCAGTGCTTCCACCATAGCCTGACTGCGCGTTTCCACTTCTGAAGCCAAAGCTAGCGCGTCGGCGCTGGCATAGAGTTGAGCGAGTTCGCCGGGCGCTACGAAGCCTGGGATGCTGGCGTAGTCGCCGAGCATGGCGCGAATGTCATCCGCCGCCGGACCGACCCCGGCCGCGACGAGATGCAGCGGTATGCCGGCATCAATGGCCTGCCGCATTGCGGTCAGCAGGGTGTAGATATTTTTCCCCTCGTCCAGTCGGCCGACAAAGACCAGCACGAGGCGGCCGGACGGGATCAGATAGCGTTGCTGCATGAGAGAGCGGTTGGCTTGGCGCGGATTGAATAACTCCTTATCCGTGCCGAGACGCATGGTGCGGACGCCGTGCGGGCCTAAAATCTGCTCGGCAAACATCCGGTCGCTCGCGCGCGAGACCACCACAGCGCCGCAGCGGCGTACATGTCGTAGCAATTTTTTTTCCATACGCCGGCTGATGCGTTCCGGCAGTTGCCATTTTTCCAACAACCAGCGGGCAAGTTGGCTATCGCCCAGGCGTTCACGGATGGACTTAGCGGCAAATATGCGCGCGTAGTTGACCTGGTCGGTATGAAAAGAGTGCGTCAGCGCGCGGCGGCGGCGGTGAAATTCGGCCGTGCGCGTGAAGGCGAAAAACGCATCCGTGGTGTGGATTACATCATAACGTGGCAGTTCTCTCGCCAAGGCGGGGTGATATGGCGATAAGTCAGTATGATCTGGTACATAAGGCAGGAATTTCAGCCGCGCGGTGGAAAAAACCGGCGGCAATTGGCGCAGGGTGACATGTTCTGCCAGTTTTTCAGTTAAAGGGTTGCCGGAAAAATAGACCGTCAGGTCAAGCGGCAGATCGTACCGAGCCGCTGCTTGCGCCAGCCGTTCCCAGCCTTTGACATGGCCGCCAGATTGCGGGCTGCGCGGCAGGTCGACCAACACGGCGACTTTCAATTGACTCAAATTTGTCATAGTCTCGGTCCGCGGAAGAATTGTCTGTCGTTGTTGTAGCCTACTTGGCAGTGCCGACCAAGTCCTGCCCGTTATCATTCTGCCATGAGGATTACCGATGCGTGTCCTGCCGTTCGTTCTTCTCCTCGCCATTCTAGGGTTGCCGCTAACCAGCCAGGCCGCCGATGATGCCGCAGAGGCATCGACACCTGGAAATGGTGTCCAGGCGTTGCCTAACGCCGATACAGCTTATACTGATTCGCAGGTTGAACCGCTGCCTGATGTTCCGTCCGAGATGGACGATTTGCCGGATACGGCCACCGAAAAATTTGCGATGCCAACAGATAAACTGAAGACCAAGAGTAAAACCGAAAAGAAAAGTGACAAGAAAGACAAGAAATCGGTACGTTCGAAACCTGCGCCCAAGCCAGAGCCGGACGCGGTGCCGGAGATTTCTAGTGCGCCGGTTATTCACGGAGGAGCGGAACGCATTGGTGGCGCGCCGGTTGCACCCGATTTGCAGCGCTTCCAGTTTCTGCCGTTGCCCGCAAAGGGTGCTGATCCTAACGTAATGCCTTTGCTGTGGCCGGTATTGGCCAGCCACTCACTGGAGGGCGACCATACCGGTATGCTTCGGCGCATCGTCATTGTGGTGCATGATGATCATCGCGACGCCGACGAAACGTTGCGGCAAGCCAAGATTCTGGCCGGACCCGGCGCTTCCGGACGGTTGGCCAATATCATGATCGTAGCGCCACTGTTTTCAATGATAGCAGATCGTGCGCGCTTCAAGCCGATGCTGACCGACGCCGACGCGGT
>CAYOGS010000075.1:2487-8077 GCA_964403435.1 uncultured Rhodospirillales bacterium
GGCGTCAAGCATGTGGCGGCGTGGTCGGCGACGGAGTGGTGGCAAGGCGGTGAGACGGCAGCAGCGGACAATGATGGTCGACGTGTCAGTAGCATGACGGCGATGGATTTGCTGCTGCTGATACTGACCGACAAGCGGCGCTTCCCAGAATTACGTCAGCTGGTGGTGGCGGGCTATGGCCGAGGAGCGGACTTCGTTCATCGCTACGCGCTGTTCAGTCGTGCGCAGGATGTGCTGAGCGAGACGAACTTGAAACCGCATTATGTGCTGTTCGCGCCATTAAGCTATGTTTACCTCACCGATAACCGGCCAGATGGGCAAGGCGTTTTTGCTACACCCAAGAACGTCAAAACTTGCCCAGGCTGGCAAGATTACCCCTATGGCCTGGAGGAGCCCAATGTTTATACGCGGCTTACGGCCGGAAATGTTGCGCGGCAGAATTATGTAAGCCGGCAGGTCACAACCCTCGTTGGCGGCGAGGACAATGATGTTGGCGACAAAAACTGCGCGGCTTTGCTGCAAGGTAGAAATGTCAAGGAAAGAGCGGAGAATTTCGACGCTTTCCTGAAGAGCGGGTTCGGTGAGGTGGCAACGCAGAAACTGCTGCTGCTGCCGAGCGTCGCTAATGACCCGATGGCGCTGGTGACTTCGAGCTGTGGTGCCAGCTTGTTGTTCGCGGACGGAACTTGCCTGCGTGCCCAATAATCAAGCAGCAAGAAACTTTGTGACGATATTAATCTGTTTGGCGTCGCGCAGTGCTGGATAATGGCCGATAGTTGGAATCACCACCAATTGCGCTTGGGGACCACGCCGCGTCATAGCGGCGGCGGTTTCGTCTGTCAGCACATCGGACTGTGCGCCGCGCAAGACTAAAGTTGGGCAGCTGATACGATCATAATACGGCCAGAGGTCAAGATCACCGCTAAGTGCAGCAAAATTCACCGCGATGGCCGGATCATATCGCAACGCAAAGCCGCCGTCGGACAAGGGGCGGATACTGGTTTCCGTCATGGTCTGATAGTCTGCGTCAGTGCAAGGACCGGTGTTTTGGTAGATGGTACGAATATACGCCGAAGCCGCCGCCATGTCCGGCAGAACTGGCGGTTGGCTAATATAAGAAGCGATGCGTGCCATTGCGGCCGACCCGATGAAGGGGCCGACATCGTTCAGTACGAGGCGGCTAATCGGCGTACGCGGTTGTGCCGCCAGCAGAATGCCAATCAGCCCGCCCATCGAGGTGCCGATCCAATCCACTTGGGCGGTGCCGAGCCGTGCCAGCAACGCTGTCATATCGGCCAGATATTGAGGGTATGCATAGAGGCTTGGGTCGCTGAGCCAGTCGCTGTCTCCCCTGCCGACAATATCTACGCAAATTACGCGGCAGTCGGCGGCCAGGGCAGCCGCCAGCACGTCAAAATCTCGGGCATTCCGGGTCAGACCATGGACGCAGACGACGGTGCGGGTGGCATCGGCGGCGCCCCATTCGTAATAGGCTAAGCGATGGAAGCCGCGCGCACTTAGGCCGTGGATAAATTTCTGCTGCATGATTTCAGCATAGGACAAAGTTTAGTCAAAGCAAACTGCTTGTCTTGAAACTCTCTCTGCCGCAACATGGCGGCAAGGATAGGTGACGCGCATGACCAGCAGCAAGAACAGCCCAACACATTCACGCCGGTGGCGGCGCGGGTTGATAAGCGTTTGTGCGCTGTTGGGTGTTATAGTCGGTGGGGGTGGGTTGTTCTGGCAGCATTCGCTGCCAGATCTGAATGGAACTGTTGCACTTCCTGGGCTGAGCGCCAAGGTGCACATTGCGCGGGACGCCAAGGGCATACCGAGCCTGTTTGCCACCAACCGGGCGGATGCACTTCGTGCGCTGGGTTACCTGCACGCTTCCGAGCGGTTTTTCAACATGGAGATGAATCGACGCGCTGGGCAAGGACGGTTGGCGGAGGTGGTAGGCGCAGATATGTTGGGCGCCGACAAGCTGCTGCGTGGGCTGGAACTCTATCGGTTGGCGGAACAAAGTTACACGACCTTCACCCCGGAGAATCAGGCGCTTTTTGAAGCCTACGCTGCTGGGGTGAATGCCTGGTTGAAATTGCATCGCGATCGGTTACCGCTGGAGTTTACGCTGTTGGGTATCAAGCCGGAACCGTGGCGACCGGCCGATAGCGTGGTGTGGGGCAAGTTGATGGCAATGCAGCTGAGCGCGAATATGCGCGACGAGTTGCGACGCGCGCGTTTGCTGACGCAGTTTCCACCGAAAAAGATCGAGGCGCTCTATCCGCTTTATCCACTGACGGCGCCGGTGACGGTGGCGTCGGATTTTCCAGCTAGGACACCGCTGCCGGAAAATTCAGCGCCTTTGTCGCCACGCCGAGGTTCCTTGGACAATCAACCGTTGCAGCGGGCGTTAGCTAAGCTAGAGAGTCTCGTCACACAGAAGCAGCCCGGCGCTTCCAATGAATGGGTGGTTAGCGGATCGCGCAGCGTCACCGGTAAGCCGATTTTAGCAAATGATCCGCATCTGGATTTGCAGGCGCCAATCCTGTGGTATCTCGTGCGGATCGTCACGCCGGAGATGACCGTGACCGGTGGTAGTGTGCCGGGGCTGCCCGGCGTGCTGCTGGGACAGAATGGCCACATCGCCTGGGGGTTCACCACGACGAACAGCGACGTGCAGGATGTGTTCATCGAGACGATTGATCCCAAGGACGCAACACGTTATCTGACACCGCAAGGCAGTGAGGCATTTGCGACACGTGTAGAGACGTTTAAAGTCAAAGGTGCGGCCGACGTGACGTTGACGATACGCCGGACCCGACACGGGCCGGTCTTATCCGACGTGGACACCGAAGCGCGGCAAGCGTTGCAAAGCACAGATAAGTTGCTGGCGTTGGCCTTCACCGCCTTGCAAGAAAATGACAAAACGGCCCAAGCGCTGTTGCAGTTGAATGTGGCGCGGGATTGGGAAGAATTCCAAAATGCGCTGCGAGATTTCCAGGCGCCGCCGCAAAACATTGTTTATGCCGATTCCGCCGGTCACATCGGCTTCACCAATGCCGGCCTGGTGCCGATACGTGTTGGCGGAGACGGGCGGTATCCGGCCGACGGCGCCAGCGGCGCTGGCGACTGGAAAGGCATGGTGCCGTTTAGCGCGTTGCCAAGGTTGCTTGACCCGCCGGGCGGGACGATCTTCAATGCCAACAATGCTGTTGTCGGCAGCAGTGCTTACTGGTTCGGACGCGAATGGGAACAGCCTTACCGGGCTGAGCGATTACAAGAATTGTTACAGGCTAAGCCGCAATTCAGCCTGACGGACATGACGGCGATGCAAGCGGATAATGTTTCGGTGGCGGCGCGTAGCTTGTTGCCTAGACTGTTACCCTTGCTCGAACCACGAACGCCAGTCGGCAAGCGGGCGCAAGCGCTCTTGCAGCACTGGGATTTCACTATGCGTGCGGACCAGCCCGAGCCGCTCGTGTTTTCTTGGTGGCTGCTGCGCCTGTATGACACAATGTTGCGTGAACGCTACGATCAAGCGGCAGCGGATTTCGATCCCAAAGTGCTGGCGATTAAGACGTTGTTGGATGCTGATGATGGATGGTGCATTGACCGGTGCAGCAAGGAAGTCAATGCCGCTTGGGAACGTATGGTAACGGAACTGGGTGAACGCCATGGCGCTGATCCTAAGCGCTGGCGTTGGGGTGACGAACACAAGGCGCCATTTGCTAACAAGGTGCTGTCTCATCTACCGGGGTTTGATTGGCTCTTTGATTTGACGCAAGCCGATAGCGGCGATTTTTATACACTTAATCGCGGTGGTAGTTTCGGCGAATCTGGCAGTAAGCGCCCGTTCGTCAAGCTACACGGCGCGGGCTATCGCGCTGTCTATGATCAAGCCCACCCCGCGCGCTACCGCGTAATGATTGCCACCGGTCAGTCCAGCCACCCACTCTCGCCTTACTACGCGAATCTTCTGCCCTTGTGGCTGCGCGGTGAGAGCATAACTATCTCTGGCACTTTAGAAGAATTGTCCAAGAAAGGACAGTTGCTAACGCTCATGCCCTGAGGACAGATGGCGGTACTGCTTGCGAAAATACAGTAGAGGTTGAGCGGCTGGTTCGCAGCCTAGATTTGTTACTTCACCGACGATGATGGCGTGATCGCCGCCGGGATGAATGGTGTGAATACGACAGATGAGCCAGGCCATGCAGCCGACCAGTAGCGGTGGTGTGTCGGTTGCAGGAAGCGTAGTTACGCCTGTCCAGCCCTCGGCGTGTGTGCCAGAGAAGTGGCGCGACAAATGTTCCTGGCCACTCGCCAGTATGTTGAGGGCGAATTGGTTGGTGGCCATGAAGTCAGGATAGACGCGCGTGCGGTTGCTTAGACAGAAGAGTATGAGTGGCGGATCGAGAGAAACAGAGGTCAGTGAATTTATCGTGATGCCACAAGGGTTGTTGTTTGCACGACAGGTTGCTATCGCTACACCAGTGGCAAAACTGCCAATCGCTTGACGGAAGGCTGCGGCGTCTGAGGCAACTAACATATCCATGGTCTTCTCGTGCCAGAACGCTGCAGCATGAGCAAGAGCTTTACAGAATCTTCATGAATTGATTGACTTGCAGCACGCATGGTGGCCTGTAATTAAAGCCTCTTTAACCACGTTTTGACCATAGTGCAGGGTGGCGTCAGTTAGCGGCGCTCAAGTTTTCTTGCACGGTCGTGTCATGCTGTTTCTCATCGGCGTCGTTTTTGTCGCGGCCTGCACTTTTGGCGGGTATGTACTGCAAGGTGGCCATATGGAGGTCATCTTCAAGGCGGCGCCGCTTGAGTTGCTTATTATCGGCGGTACAGGTTTTGGCGCGACAATCATTTCCAATCGCAGCATTACGCTTAAGCGCCTGCTTAAGGCATTTAAGAAATTGCCTGCCAAACCGCGCTACAGCAAGAATAGTTATCTCGAATTGCTGAGTATGATGTATCAGACGTTTAAACTCGCCAAGACCAAAGGCCTTCTCGCACTCGAACAGCATATTGAGAAACCGGAAGAAAGCTCGTTGTTCAGCCCGTTCCCGGGTTTTGTTAAAGACCATCATGCTACGGATTTTTTTTGCGACTATTTAAGGCTTGTAACTCTTGGCTCCGACAAGCCCTATGAACTGGAAGCCTTAATGGACGAAGAGCTTGACGTGCATCACGCAGAAAATCATGAAGTCGCACATGCCATGCAAAATCTAGCGGATGCTATGCCGGCGGTCGGTATCGTGGCTGCGGTGTTAGGTGTGATTCACACTATGGGTTCGATCACTGAGCCACCGGAAGTGCTGGGACGTCTTATCGGCGGCGCTCTGGTTGGCACGTTCATGGGCGTGTGGATGGCTTATGGGTTTGTTGGTCCTATTGCCAGTTGCCTTAAGGGAAAATTCGAAGAAGAAAGTACTTATATGAAATGCTTGAAAATTGGGTTGCTTGGGCATTTGCAAGGCTATGCGCCTTCAGTGTCGGTTGAATATGCACGTAAAACCATCGGGTCCGAGGTACGGCCGACCTTCACGGAAATGGAAGAAGCTACCGCACAACTACCGGC
>CAYOGS010000076.1:0-638 GCA_964403435.1 uncultured Rhodospirillales bacterium
GGGGTTGCTGGTCGGCATTTCATCCGGCGCAGCACTGTGGGCAGCGTTGCAAGTCGCGGCGAGGCCAGAGAGCAAGGGCAAGATGATCGTCGTCATCATCCCATCGTTTGGCGAGCGTTATCTCAGTTCGCCATTGTTCGCGGATTTGGCGGACTAGCCTACTGGCGGCGCTTATCCTCTGCTGTGGCTGAGTCAATGAAGATAGTTTTGGAAGGAGACTGGGCTGGCGCAGGTGCTGGCGGTTTTGTCGTGGTCTGCTGAGCGAGCAGGCGGACTTCCTGTTGGGCGTAATTGCTCAGTCGCTGCCAATCCGTCCGCAATGAAAGTTGATAAGCACCGGCGAACAGTGTTTCAACCTGCACACAGGAGAGCAAGAGCGCGATGCTGGCAAGCAGCCGGTCCATCGTAAATCCATCGTAAATATATCGTGATAGGCCAGCCTAGGCGCAAAAGGCTAAGATTGCGTCAAATCCGGTGATTGCGATAAATGCAATCGTTCTGCCGCAGGTTCAGCGTTGTTTTGCCTTTTTGACAATGTCGTGCATTTTGTCGCGGCAAATACCGGCGTTGTCCATCATGAATTTGACAAGCTGGGGGGTGCCTCGTTCCTTTTGCTCCAGCCATTCCTGGCCGTAACG
>CAYOGS010000076.1:648-8029 GCA_964403435.1 uncultured Rhodospirillales bacterium
CGTGCGTCTTCAGCCTCATAGAATTGCTGTGCCTTGACTTTGTTGGAGGGGCCCATGTGCTTTTCAAAGTCAGCTTGCCACAGCAAGGCCAACTTATCTACGCCTGCCAACTCTCGCTTTTGTCTTTCAGGCTCGTTGGCCGGTGCAAGTATCTCTGGATGCTTATGAACATGATGCTGCAAGACATGCATAACAACAAGACATCGCGCCTTTTCCGCGCTGCTGGCGTTTACTCGCTCTGTGAGCTTCTGCATCACCTTGTCTTGCTCTTCGTAAAATTTGTTTCTTTGCTTTATATCCTGCTCCAGACTTTTCGAGGTGGCATCCACCCTTTGTGCTATTGCCATTTTTGAGTCGCACAGAGATTTCTGGCGCTCGATGTCTTTGACAGAAAAATCGAGATTGTCGTCCATGGCGCGCGTCTCCGCGCTTTTAACTGCCGCGGGTGTGGCCTGTTGGCTCAAATCTTTGAAACGTTGCTGCCAGAACGAATTGGCGCCGGGTGCATTACCGCCAACACTTTTGCAAAATGCGGCTTCATACAATTCAGGGCTGTGCTCCGCGGCCATAGCGGCGGGCGCGGTGATGAACAGTATCCAAGCAAGGCCGATTAGTGTCAGCCTTGACCTGTTATGGTGAATGTCGTGTGCGGAATTTGTATGTTGCATCGCTTGGCTTCTTGGCAAGGTGTTGGAGTCTGGCGTTAGCTTTTGAAAAAGCCGCTGGCGGCGGCGCGGTGCCGTTCTTTCTCGGCGATTTTGGCGCGGGCGCGGGCGATTTCTGCTTCTAGATTTTTGATGTAGTTTTCGAGCTCTTCGATGGAGAGCGTGCCGAGGTCGAGCGGCTTGACGGCGGTTTTTTGCGGTTCGAGTTCGTCCGGGTTGATCATGCCGGAATTTGACCATAGACCGGATGTTGGCGCAAGCTGCCAAGAGCGAGTGAGGGCGCATGAAAGCTATTGTCATTACACAGCCGGGCGCCGCCGATGTGCTGCAACCAGCCGAGCGTGTCGCGCCGGTGCCGGATATGGGCGAAGTGTTGATTGCCGTGGCGGCGGCTGGTGTGAATCGCGCCGATTTGTTGCAGCGGCAAGGGAAATATCCACCACCACCGGGTGCGCCGCCAGATATTCCGGGACTGGAAGTGAGCGGTGCTGTGGCCGTTGTGGGCGACGGGTGCACGCGATACCGGGTTGGCGACCGTGTGATGGCGCTGCTGTCAGGCGGCGGCTATGCCGAGCAGGTGGCAGTGCCGGAGGCTTTGTGCCTGCCGATACCGGACAATGTAACACTGCGCGACGCGGCGGCATTGCCGGAGGCCTTGTTTACGGTGTGGGCGAACCTGTTCGTCGCTGCGCAGGTGCGGGCGGGGGAAGTGGTGTTGGTGCAGGGTGGCACCAGCGGTATCGGCAGTATGGCGGTGCAGATGCTGAACGCGCATGGCGCCGCGCCGGTGACGCTGGCGGGCGGCGCGGATAAAGCCGCGTGGAGCCGCGCCCATGGTGCCAAACTGGCGATTGATTACCAGGCGGAAGATTTCGTGCCGGCGGTCAAGAACTACACGGGCGGGCGCGGCGTGGATATCATTCTCGATATGGTGGGCGGCGCCTATCTACCGCGTCATTTGGAGTGTCTGGCGCCTTTGGGGCGGCTGGTCTGTATCGCCACGCAACAAGGCACGAAGGGCGAGTTGGATTTGCGTACGATGATGCGGCAGCGCGGCTTTATCACCGGCACGACGCTGCGTGGGCGCAGCGCGGCGGAAAAAGCGCGGTTGGCGCATGCGGTGGAGCGGCGGGTGCTGCCCTGGGTGGCACAAGGGCTGGTCAAGCCACTGATATCGCATGTTTTTCCGATAAATCAGGCCCGAGAGGCGCATAAAGTGCTGGAATCCGGCGCGCAGCGTGGTAAAGTGCTGCTTGAAGTCTGCTCATAGTGTTTACTTGTCAGCACGACTTTAACCGATCCCACAAAATCCGTGCTGGATCGTCCGGTCGCTTCGCCGTGGCCGGAAACGGATTTTTGCTGCCTGTATTAGGAGAGAATAATGGCGCAACCCTTGATGCCTAAAGCGACCGCCGTGTGGCTGGTGGAAAATACCAAGCTGACCTTTGAGCAAATCGCCGATTTCGTCGGGCTGCACAAGCTGGAAGTGCAGGCGATCGCGGACGGTGAAGTGGCGGTCGGCATGATCGGACATAATCCGGTTATCACCGGGCAATTATCGCAAGAAGAGCTGGAGCGTTGCGAGAAGGATTCGCGCACCAAGTTGAAGATGCAGCGCAGCGAGCTACCGCAGCCGGTGGCGCGCAGTAAGGGGCCACGCTACACGCCGGTGACTAAGCGCGCGGATAAGCCGGATGGTGTGCTGTTTCTCATCAAGACCTATCCGCAATTGCAGGATGTGCAAATCTCCAAACTCATTGGTACAACCAAGGAAACCATCGCCAAAATCCGCGATCGGTCACACTGGAATAGTTCGCAGATCAAGCCGCGCGATCCTATTCTGCTTGGCCTGTGCAAGCGCACGGATGTGGAAGCCGCGTTGCGCAAGGCCGACCGGCGCCTGGCGCGCGAAGGCAAGGATGCAGTGGCCGAGACGCCCAACGTGCCGCTGGAGATTGAGGATACGGTGGATGAAACTAACGACAATTTCCGACCGACCGATCCGTTCGGCACTGGGAATGTCGCTACCGGTACCGACGAATAATCCCAGCCGCCGAGGACGTGTATGACCGCTGGCAACAGCTTCGGCAGCTTGTTTCGTTTCACCACCTGGGGCGAGAGCCACGGGCCAGCCATCGGCGCGGTGGTCGATGGCTGCCCGTCATTGCTGCCGCTCGCTGAAAACGATATCCAGCATTATCTTGACCGGAGGCGCCCTGGCCAGTCCAAATTCACCACGCAACGGCAGGAGCCGGATGCCGTGAAAATCCTCTCCGGCGTGTTTGAAGGGTTGACCACCGGTACGCCCATCAGCCTGGTCATTGAAAACCAGGATGCACGGTCGAAGGATTATGGCGACATCAAAGACAAATTCCGACCAGGTCATGCCGATTATACCTATCAGGCAAAATACGGCATCCGTGATTATCGTGGTGGCGGGCGCGCCTCGGCACGGGAGACGGCATGCCGCGTGGCGGCGGGCGCGGTGGCGCGAAAAATTCTGGGCGCCGGCGTTACGATTCGTGGAGCGCTGGTGCAAATAGGCGCTGATAAGGTGGCGCGCGACAAGTGGGATTGGGCGGCCGTGGAGCAAAATCCGTTCTGGTGCCCGGATGCCGTGGCCGCCGCGCGTTGGGAAGCGCAGTTAGAAGACATTCGCAAAGCCGGGTCTTCCACTGGTGCGGTGATTGAAGTGATTGCCAGCGGCGTGCCGGCCGGACTGGGTGAACCGATTTATGACAAGTTGGACAGCGACCTAGCGCAGGCGATGATGAGCATCAACGCCGTGAAAGGCGTAGAGATTGGCGACGGGTTTTCCGCCGCCGCGCTGAACGGCGAGAGCAACGCGGACGAAATGCGGCGCGGCGATGATGGCGCGCCCATCTTCCTCAGCAACCATGCTGGCGGCATTCTTGGAGGTATCTCCACGGGGCAGGACATCGTGGTGCGCTTCGCCGTCAAGCCCACCAGTTCCATCCTGGCACCGCGCCGCACGATTGATGCGTATGGGCAGGAGACGGAGATTGCCACCAAAGGCCGGCACGACCCTTGCGTCGGCATCCGTGCCGTGCCGGTAGGAGAGGCGATGCTGGCCTGTGTGCTGGCAGACCATCTGCTACGCGCCCGTGCCCGTGGGCAGAAGGTTTAGCCGCGAGCCTGACGGCGACAAAACGGCATGCTATAGAAGGCTTCTTGCTGCCGAGGTCAGTGTGCGATGCAGTCCATGATCAAGCTGGTGGAAACTTTTCCTTCCGTGCGATTGTTTGCGGAAGCCGGCACTTTGCCCGTGGAAGTCACGCTGATCGCGCAATTGGGACACGGCGCCGGCGACCATTTGTTCGCCAATGTCGTGTCACGGCAGCGGCGTCATTTGAGCTATGTGGACGAACTGGACGAACCTTCGGCCAAGTTGGCAGGTACTGATTTTGCCAAAGGCGACTCTACAGCGCTGTATTCGTTTGCGGTTGGCCCGCGCGGCCACCCTTTCCATCGCCATGCCGGACATCGCATCTTCACGGCTATATCTGGGAGCGGCGGGGCTCAATTGCGCTTCTCCAATACGACGCCAGAGCAGATTGCCGCCGATCCCAGGAATTTCGTGCGCGCCTTGCGCTATGTAAACATCCCGCCAGACTGCCTGTTCACGGTGCGTTTCGGTGATGGTGTCTGGCACCAATTCGCGCCACTGCGCCGCCGGTCATTGCATCCGGTCTTCTTTGCGCTGTCCTGCCACACCAATGAGTTGGGCGGCGACTTGCCGGAGGCGGTGCGAGAGCAGGTGTTAGCCGGTGCCGCTGATATTCCAACGTTAACGGAATTGCTCCCGCCGGCTGTGGCGGTGCTGCTGGAAGCGCCGGACTTCAATCCTGCAGCAGTGCAGGTCACCAGCTTGTCGCTGGATGCGCCGGAGGGCACGTTGCATCGCCTGGGTTGCAATGTCGTGCGTTGCGGCATGGGGCTTTTGCGCGGCACATGGGCGGCATGGCGGGAGGCTAATGGCTATTTCTCGGAAGCAGACGGCATGTCCATCGAGGCATTGCCGGAGCTACCGCAGGACTCGCTGCTACGCCAGCATCTCATGGAGACCGGTATTTTGCATGAAGACGCATTTCGTTTAACCATTCGTACTTCCGTTGCGGCACAAGCCGGTGCCACGCAATTTTTGGCGACGGTGCTGGAAGGATTTCTGCTCAATCCGCCGCAAGGCGTTGGTTGGCTGATGGCCTTGCGTAATCTGCTGGTACGCCCGTTCGGACTACGGACTTCGCCTCTCGGCTGTCCGGTTTCGTCGTTGCTGGCGGATCAGTCGAGCCGCTTGTTCGCTGGCCAATATCCCGTAATTGACCAGAGCGTGAATACGGACAACACGTTGGCGCAAGTTATTTTGGGGGCTAACGACAAACACGTGCAATTCCGTTCTTGCGTCAGCGCGCGGCTTATGGCGGATGATCAGGCAGAGGTCATACTCGCCACACGCGTTCATTGCCTCAACACATTTGGACGCTTTTACATGGCATGCATCAGCGCCGTGCATCGGCGCTACATTGCTCCGACTATGCTACGTATGGCCGTCGTGTATGCGCTTCAGGCGCGTGGGCAGAAGCGTTAGCGCAGAATAGCCGTTACCACATCATACAGCACGATCAGCAATCCGCAGAAGAGGAGGGCGAAGCCGCAGATATGCAGTGGCTTGATGCGGCCGAGGCGCTCCGACGTCACGAACCGCTCTGGATGAAGTAAGGCTTGCATGGTACGGATTTGCAGGCCATAGGGTGCAATATCAGGTCGCCAGCTTTGGCGGATATACCATTGTGCTGCTACCAGGCAGGCAATGCCCGCTCCATGAAAAAGGAGAAATAGCCCAAACAGCATGACGCGCTCCTGTAGCTTTACAAGCTGAACATAATCCCAAAAGCATGTGGAAGTCACGGCAAAGTGGAGTTGGATGCTTGATGGACTTAACCAGAAGCTCTCTTCATCATTCACTGGTAATTGTGCGGTTAAGTATCAGTTGCAATTTTGTCCCAATTGTCTTCTTCATCGTACCGGGTCATCCAGTTCACGGCTTTATGCCACTCCATTACGGTATCGCTATTAACAGCTTTAGGGGCTGGCAAACCAGCAAGATTGGCATCGCGGACAGCCCAGTGAAGGCAATATAGCATGTCAGACCAGTCAAGTACCTCGGACACCGAGCGAAGTGACAATGCAGCGCGAAGTCGTCCAAGATCTTCCCCACCCGCAGGGAAGAGATGCATGATGGAACCAACTGAAGACTCCTCAAAGGGAATTTTTATTTGGTCTATCAGTCCACCACACCATGCAAGGAAATAAAGCGCTTCAAGTTGCCATGATGCATGCGTGAGTTGATGCTTTGTCGGTTGTTGACAAAGTAGGAACTCGCATTCTGATGCTGACAACCAATCCAGAAGGTCGTTCTCTTTCATATAGCTTAGAAAGAAATCATTCCCGCGCAGGAAGGCGGAACCTGCAACTGCCCACAATGCCACAATTCGATGGAATAGTTCATCAACTGAACGAAGGTTGATGTCTTCATCTGATTCAATGAGCGGCAAGTTGGCGTTGATAGGAATAGCGTGTTCTCTAAGGACAGTTTCGGATTTTAAGCGGCGCTGTTTGGGAGTCACTTTTGACACCTCTTGTCTATAAAATGAAGCATTGCCTCCCTCTTACTGTGATTGATTGCCATAAATACCTGCAATTACTAAAATGCAGAATTATATAAATGATTTAGCAGCTGCGGACGTCACGCTTTGATAAATTTGTAGCTCAGCGATTCCCGCTTAAGTGCAATCGGTGATGGCATGCGGCTGTGTTTCCTGCCCGGCTACCGTATGCCAGGCTCCCCTATGATGTTGGCTGAAATTAATTTCACGCATTTTGCCCTACTTTCTTGAAGCAGAGTCTATGTTTTTAGTTTCGGTTTCTTCGTCTATTATTTCGTAGAAATGGTGGATTAATGAATAAATCAGGCGGAAACGTCTCTTCGGGTATGGTTCAGTTGCAGGCTGACGGGCTTGGTATCACGGATGCCATATATTTTGAGCGAGACGCCAGCATGCTCGCCCAAGCGCTGCTCACCCGCGCCAATAATGCAGGCAAGGTCTCAGATCGTCAGGCATTTAGTTGCATCCGGATGGCACAGCAGCTTTATTCTCAGTTCCATTCACCTTCATCTCGATTATCCGTTACGCTTCAGTCACATCGCGTCAAAGGCGAACAAATCTCAGTCGTTCCGCGCAGCGGCCAAAGACCCGATCAACGACTGCTATCCGCGGCGGTGCTCGCCGATTTACGGCTCACGCTGCTCGATAAAGCACTGGAGCCATTGGAGCTAGCGTTTGCAATCACTCCTTTCAGGAAATCCCTACTTTCAATATCTGAACCAGCATGTTCTGCAGCATTGCCACAGCCTGGTAGACAAAAAAATATTATAAAACCAAAGGATCTTTAATGACGGCCACGACTCCGATGCCTGTAGAGTTCTACCAATTTCCAATTGGATTCAAGCCTGCCGCTAAAGAACTTGTTGCGCTGGATGACGCGGTTGCGGTTGCTGCAATCCGGCGGCGCTTTATAGAAATTGGAAAGACCGGCAACCTCGGAGACTATAAACCACTTCCACGCCGTGATGGCCTCTGTGAGTTGCGTTTTCACACTGGGCAAGGCCACCGTGTTTATTTTAAAAACTACGA
>CAYOGS010000077.1:0-8009 GCA_964403435.1 uncultured Rhodospirillales bacterium
CGTGACCCGTTCGCGCTCGGCATGGTGGGGTTGTGCCAGTTTCTTCCCGCTTTATTCTTCGCACTTCATGCTGGCCAATTGGCGGACTGGCTGGATCGCGCCCGCCTGATCACCGCCACCTACTCGCTGGTGATGTTGGTGAGCCTGGGGCTGCTCGTGCTGGCGGTGCAGGACAACAAAGAAGTTTGGCCGATTTTCGCGCTGGCGATGCTGCTGGGTACGGCACGCATCACAGGCGCGCCGGCCGCCAAGGCACTGCTGCCCAATGTCGTGCCGCCGCACGCCTTCAGTAACGCTGTGGCGCTTAGCGCCTTGTCATTCCAGATCGCCACCATCGGCGGGCCAGCACTTGGCGGCGCCGCTTATGCCTTTGGCGCGCCGGCAGTCTATGGGCTGGCGACCCTCATGCTCATCGTCGCCACCAGCTGTAGCCTACTGATCAGCACCCGCAGCAAGGGCGAACGACAACCGGCGAACTGGCATAATCTTATTGCCGGCGTGCGCTTCATTCGCGCCCGGCCCATACTGCTGGGCGCCATCAGCCTCGACTTGTTCGCGGTGCTGTTTGGCGGAGTAGTGGCACTGCTGCCGATTTATGCGGCGGAAATCCTGCATGTTGGCCCCAGCGGCCTCGGCATGCTGCGCGCGGCGCCGGCGGTAGGCGCCGCGATCATGGCGATGGGACTGGCGCAGTTTCCGTTGCGCCGACGGGTAGGAAGCTGGCTGTTCGGCGGCGTCATTGTGTTTGGCCTGTGCATCATAGCGTTCGCGCTGTCGAAAAATTTCTACATCTCGCTGGGTCTGCTGACTTTGATGGGTGCGGGCGACATGATCAGCGTTTATGTACGCTCGCATCTGGTGCAGGCGGAAACGCCGGACCATCTGCGTGGGCGGGTTTCGGCTGTGAATATGCTGTTTATCACCACCTCCAACGAGTTGGGCGAGTTTGAGTCCGGCGTGACTGCCGCCTGGTTCGGCACCGTACCGGCCACCATTCTTGGCGGGGTATTAACCCTAGGAGTCGCGGCCTTTTGCGCCTGGCGCATTCCGCAATTGCGTAAGATTGATAAGCTGGAGGTTGCTGGCGGTTGATGTCATGCTATGTTAACCACTCAACCACAGGACAAGCATGTATAGCGCCACCACCCGCGAGATTAAAATCACCGTCCGTACCGCCTATTTGGACGAGCAATCGGCGCCGTCGGATTGCCATTTCGTCTGGGCTTATCATATTCGTATTGACAATCTGGGCAGCGAGACGGTGCAATTGCTGAGCCGTCACTGGCGCATCACCGACGCAAAGGGCGAAGTCCATGAAGTGCGAGGCCCCGGAGTGGTGGGCGAGCAGCCGGTTCTAGAGCCTGGCGATTATTTTGAATATACCAGCGGCACACCGCTCAGCACACCTTCCGGCATCATGGCCGGCACCTATCAGATGGAAAATGAACGCGGTGAACGCTTCGATGTGAAGGT
This sequence comes from uncultured Rhodospirillales bacterium, assembly GCA_964403435.1. Classification (GTDB taxonomy): domain Bacteria; phylum Pseudomonadota; class Alphaproteobacteria; order UBA9219; family RFNS01; genus JAGOHT01. Next base: position 1,474 of record CAYOGS010000077.1, read on the forward strand.
GCCCGCCTTCTCGCTGGACAGCCCGTATCAGCCCGTGCGGCTGAATTAGCCGCTATGCGGTTTCTGAGCGATAAAGAATGCAAACAATGGTGCCACAACAATCATGTTGAGATGGACAAGCACGGCCATCCGAACATCACGGCGGCTAAGGGCGCCCGTGAATTCGCCATTCCTGCGGATGCCGGCCGGCGCATTGCACTCGTCAAAGAACACATGAGCGCGTTCGCCAAGGGCAAAGCGCTGGTGTGGATCACCGGGTGGGGCATCTGGCCTTCATCCGAACGCTATCATATCTTCGAGAGATGGCGCTTATCCTATGGTTGTAACAAGAATCTTGCTGCTCTTCCGGGGCAGTTTTTTAGCGCGGAAGAATATGAAGACATGGTCTCATGCGTCACGCTGAGCGTCATGTTTTTGTGGGATTGCTTTGTCCTCGTGCCCTTCGGCAAGCGAGCGCTCTTTTATTCGCATGATGAGTTTGGAGTTGAGATATAGTTCTGCACAATTTGCTTGAGATTTAAACCATGAGCGCAGATCTCCGCATTTCCGGCCTCCTAGCTTTACAACGGGCTCTACTTGGCCAAATTACAGAAAACATGCGTGCTGTGATGGTCTCTTTAGGCGACAAAGAGATAAAATTTCGAGTCGTGTTTTCAGGCACCCCATCCTCAAATGATGAGGAACGCGTTAGCGAGATTGAGACTGAGGTAATTGCAGATTTCTTTGAAGATATCTCAGTGACTGGTACAGCGGAAGCAAGCAATCCAGGAGAACGCCTTCAATATAAAGAAAACGAAGTTACCGTTTTTCATCGAGCGGAAAATCGAACAGATTAGGCGATGAAACTACTGCCGCATGGCGCCGGCTACACCATCTCTAGTGAGAGCATCGTGTTGTCGTGCCCGCATCCGCCCAAGTGCATCAGATGCACCTTTCCAGCCTTTTTTCTCAGCCTGCTCCATCCATTTAACCATATCCTCAAGGCCAGCCGAGAACATTGCTTCAGCCTGGATCACAACCTTATTCTGCGCATCTTGAAAACCGGCTTCTGCGGATGCCTCAAGCAAACTGAAAGCCAAAGATGGTCTGGAATCCCAGTCTGCATCAATCTTCCGCATACGCTCCAGGGCTTCGCCGGCGCCATGCCAACCTTTCGCCACTGCTTTCTCCATCCATGGAATTTTATCAGCACGGCGTAAAATGAAATCTTGCTCGGCGTCAGAGATGAGAATGTGCTGAGCTGGCACATACCCGTTCTCTGCCGACAACTCAGTCCAATAACTTGCCGTTTCGTTTTTACCTCGACACGCCCCACCAGCAGCGTAGGCATAATAGCTTCTGATTTTCCATGCGGCCGCTCCATCGCCAAAGCGCGCCTGCATTTTGGCAACAATCATTTCAAGCACCGTCAAATAAGCCCAAGAGGCATCACAAGCTGAAACATATGGCTGTTTCGCCTTGTTGGCTGGGTTAGTGATATATCTAACCAGAAAATGCTCGGTGAGTATAAGCACGAACAACAGCGTAAATATCGATAGCGAACCCAATTTTAGGGTGCGCCGTAAATTCACTGCCGCACGGCGCCTGCCACGCTGTCGATGGTGAACAACATCACGTAGCCATCCGCCGTGGCGGCGAAAAGGCAATCGCCGACTACGTTCCAGGCCAAACCGATAATTTCATGCCCAGCCGGTGCCACCGGCGGATGAATCATCACACCTGGACGGCCATCTAGCGGCGCCAACTCAATCATACCGTCGGCATAACCAACCGCGACCAGATCATCACGCGGGTGAGGCTGCGCCCAACGCACGATGACGCCGCGGTCTAGGCCCAGCGGCTGCGGCGCTTTGCCCCACGGCCCGCCGCCGAAGAACGGCCAACATACCGCCTGCGCCGCGCCGGAGGTGACAAGCCAACGGCCGCGCGCCCAAGCGAGGTTATATATTCTTCCCGGATAGCCCTGCATCCGCATTTCGTTCATGTCGCTAAGGCGCCAGCCATGCAGCGCGCTTTCCTGCATGGCGGTCAGCACCATCTTGCCGTCCGGCGACCAGCAGGTGAGCAAATGAGAGCCTTGCCAATTTAGCATAACTGGATTTTGCTCGGTTGCCGCCGCCCACCAAAGGCTGACCCCGTTTTTGTGAGCCACAGCCAGGCGCTTGCCGTTGGGGCTGAAGGCCAGGCCACCGATGCTGCTGGGGTGTGCTTTAGCCTCCCCTTGCAGTTCGCCATCCGCCGCCATGAGCTGCACTTGCTTGCCATAGCTATAGGCCAGCCGATCGGCGCTAGGTGTAGCGGCGAGGCTGTCAATCCAGCGGCCGGGCTGCTTGGCCAGTTCACGCGGCGCGGTGCCCGGTGTGAGCAGTAGCACGCGGCCGTCATCGCCGCCGGAGGCGAACATGTCACCGCAGGAAGTGAGGCAGAGGCTGATGCTTTCCGGGTGCGCTGGCTGAAGTTCCGGCGTCTGCTCAATGTCGGCAGCCGCCAGCAGTGCCACGGCGCCGTCGCCCAGCGCCAGCGCCAAACCAGTGCCAGACGCGTTCATCTGCAGTGCGTTGATCTTGACACCTAACTGCCATTGCCGCGCTATGGCGGAGGCTGGCGCCTGCATTCCAGAAGCGAGCATGTCGGCGCTGCCTCAGGCCGCCGCGCAGGCGGCAAAGCCGCGGCGCAATTCGGCCTCGTCTAATTCCCGGCCGATGAAGACCAGGCGGCTCAGTCGCTTTTGCTCCGCCGGCCAGGGGCCGAGCTGGCTACCATCCATCATCATATGCACGCCCTGCACCACCATGCGCTGCGGATTGTCCTTGAAGCTCAGAATACCTTTGTAGCGCAGCAAATCTTGCCCACGGCTGGCGCGTAGATCGCCCATCCATTCATCGAACTTCGCGGGGTCAAGCGGCCGGTCTTCTAGCAGCGACAAGCTGGCGATATTGCTGTCATGAATCGGATTGGCGTGGTCATGGTGATGATGGTGGTCATGATCGTGGCTGTGGGCGTGGTCATGATGATGGTGATGGTCATGATCATGCGCGTGATGCGCGCAGCAAACATGGCCGTCATCACCATGATCATGATCCAAGGCATGCTGGTGCAGATGGTCATCCGCCACCGGCTTGGCTTCGAGGAAATCCGGCGCGCGCGCCAGAATCTGCTGTAGGTCAAATGTGCCCTGCGCTAAAATCTGCTCCAATGGCACGGCGCAGCGCGTCGTGGGGATGATGCGGGCAAAGGCGTTGATTTTGCGGATAGCCCGCTCGATCAGCTTGACTTCATCAGGCGTCACCAAATCTGTCTTATTCAGCAGGATGATGTCCGCAAAGGCGATTTGCTCTTCTGCCTCTTTGCTGTCCTTAAGGCGCAGCGGCAAATGGCGGGCATCCACCACGGTCACGATGCTGTCCAGCGCCACGGCCTTAGCAATCTCCTCGTCCACGAAAAAGGTCTGCGCCACTGGCGCTGGGTCGGCCAGGCCGGTCGTCTCCACCAGGATGCCGTCAAAGCCCTGCGCCCGCTTCAGCAAGCCGCCGAGGATGCGAATCAAATCGCCCCGGACGGTGCAGCAGATGCAGCCATTATTCATTTCGAAGATTTCTTCTTCGGCGTTAACCACCAGATGGTTGTCAATTCCCTCCTCCCCGAACTCATTGACGATGACGGCGAATTTCTTGCCGTGCGGCTCGGACAGGATGCGGTTCAGCAAGGTGGTCTTGCCGGCGCCGAGATAGCCGGTGAGCACCGTAACGGGGATTTTGTTGGGCATGGTCATGGCCTGTCGGAAAAAGTGTGCAATACTGCATAGATATGGCGTCCCGGGCGCAAATGGCAACAGGATTAACCGTCTTGCGCAAGCAATTGTGTCAGAACGTTTTCTCTGGCGTGACGGCCGGAAATTTTCTATTGTTAAAGTTAAACATGAATTGGATGGCTGGGAGCGCTGGTTCGGCATGAAACGGGGCGGTATACTTCTGACACTGTTGTTGACGGGCAGCTTTTCGGCCTGGGCTGCCGACGACATCATGCCTGCACCTAAAAGTGCGCCTCGCGTCAAGGTACAGCGCAGCAATATCGCTATTGAAGAAGCACGCGGTAAACGCGTGGTCACTGGGCCGGCCAAGCTGATTGACGGTGAGAGGCTCAAGGTTGGCGACACGGAACTGCGGCTGTTCGGTGTGGTGGTGCCCTTGCGCAGCGCCTCACGCGGCACTGAGGCTGCGTCTGCGCTGGAAAAACTAGTCGGCAGTTCCATTGTTACCTGCCGCATCCAGGAACGCGACAAGGGTTGGCGCCTGCTCGGCACCTGTAGCACGGAAGTCCATCCCGACCTAAGTTTGTCCATGCTACAGGAAGGCTGGGGCGTGGTAGCGCGCGGCAGTGTTCAGGAATCGGAACTCTCCGATCTCTCTCAGGCCGCCCCAACCAACGCGCAAGTGCAAAAACTGGGCATGTGGGCACCAGCGCCCGCCGGCAGTGTCAACGAGATGCCAATGTTGGCTACCGCGACTGAAACCAAGATCGCCGAAATACCAGTGGGGGAAGACGGAAAAAAAGTTGGGGATAAACCTGTAGAAAAGACTACACGAGACTCGGACGCACCTATTACCAAGGGAAGCAGTAATGACAAGGGCGTGGCGGACAAGGTTCCGGTTACCGCCGTGTCAGCAACCACTGTGACCCCAGCTGCCGCCGCTGCCCCGGAGGCAGCGCAACTGCAGGTGCCGACCATGAACCCACCCGAAGCCGCGCTCGCCGCGACCCCGGTTATCCAGTCTAGCACCGTCAATATTCCGATTTTGTGGCTGCTGTTCGCCGGTATGCTGCCGGTGGTCGTGATGGTGCTATACGGCCTCGGGCAAATCGCGCTGCGCCGCTACGAATACCGGCAGGAGCGCAAGGCCGTGGCTGCTGCACTGCGCGGCGAGCTGATGGCGGCGCGCGCCATCTGCATCTCACGCGCCGATACTCTGGGCTATGGGCAGGAAGCCGTCAACAAACTCAGCACCATCTGGCCACGGCTCCGCAGCACGATTTTTCAGGCCTATGTCGGTCGCATCGGCTTGCTTGGCCCTGATATGGCACGCCGTGTGTCCTCGCTGTACGGTCAGTTCAGCGACTACGCCCAGTTCTATGCGGCGCGACCGAACGCCGAAGTCGCCGGCCGCATTGACAATGCTGCTATTCAGCAGACTTTGTTCACGATCATTGACCATATTGAAGACACGTTGAACAATCTGCAAAATGTAGAAACGACGGGACGGGCGCCGCAAAAACTGCTGCCCCCGCGCCCTAGCGCCACGACAGCGCGGATGCAGCGGCTGGTGGAAACTCCGCCACGGCGTGAGAAGTTGGAATTCGTGGAAGCTGAGTTGGTGGAAGACGAGATGGCGCGCGGCGATCTGCAGCCGCAACTCAGCACCCTGATGCCTGCGCCTGAGAAACCAGCGACACAGGGCAAAGCTCCGAGCGAAGCAAAGGCTAAGGAAAGCTTTAACCCCACCGAGGCTGCGCCGATCATCGCCACCGTCATTCAGAAAACTTCTAAAACAAGCATGACAGCGGAAACCCTGGCGAGCATCACGGCGACGCATGACGCTTTAAAGCGCGAGAATGACGTGACCATTAACACGTCCGAGGTCGAAGAAAAGGCCGAGACCGAAAACGTCATCTCCCCGAGCAGCAAGGCGGTCGATAAGACGGCGGCTAGTGCTACCGTTCCAACCAGCGAGGCTGGCGTCTTTGTGAACCGCAACAAGGGTTCAGCCCGCCGCCGTGCCCGTCTTGAGGCCAAGATGAAGGAAATGAAGGCCGCCGAGGTCACCGAAGGCAAGGCGCCGGAAGGCGAGTTCTATGATTTCCGCAACCAAACAGTGCGGACGGCGAACAAGTAATTGGTCCGCTCAAATCGCTTAAATTTTTCGCGGCATATGTTATAGCTGTGTCCTTGCTGTTAGAGGGATTCGGTGATGGCCGTGCGTAGAGTATCCGTTTGTTGTCAAATCATGTTGCTGTCCGGCCTGCTGGCATTGAATGCCTGCAGTGGCGATGACGCAGATGGCAAAAAGTTAGAGTCCGAAAGACCCGTCGAACAATTGTATCAGGAAGCTGCGCGGGCGCTGGAAGATGGTGACTACAAGCCTGCGGCCAAGAATTTCGAGGAGGTCGAGAGGCAATATCCTTATTCGCAATGGGCGACCAAAGCTCAGCTAATGGCAGCATATGCCCAGTATCAGGGCGAGGATTATGACGCCGCCATCGGCACGCTCGATCGCTTCATCCAACTGCATCCCGGTAACGAGGCAATTGCCTATGCCTTCTATTTGCGCGCCATAAGCTTTTATGATCGAATCGCCGATGTGCGGCATGACCAATCTATGACGCGGGAGGCCGAAAAGGCACTGCAAGACGTGGTCGGGCGCTTCCCCGACACTGCCTATGCCCGCGACGCGACGCTCAAGCTTTCCTTGGTGCAAGACCAGTTGGCGGCGGCAGAGATGGAAGTCGGCCGTTACTACCTGAAGCGCAAGATCTATAAT
>CAYOGS010000078.1:0-7740 GCA_964403435.1 uncultured Rhodospirillales bacterium
CGTTTGCTGGCAGTTCCCGCACTGGCAGAACACCGAATTCTGGTGCTCGCCGCGGCGCATGAGCGGGAGCAGATCATGCCGGTGCTGGATGCTATTCCGCCGTCGCGGCGCCTTGTCCTCGTCGGCAGCTCACTGGCGTTGGCTGGAGCCTGCTTACAGCGTGCGGAACTGTATGTGGGCAATGATTCCGGCCTGATGCATCTGGCGGCGGCAGTCGGAACACCAACGCTTGGACTGTTCGGCCCGGGCTATGAAAAGACCTACGGCCCCTGGGGTAGGCATACCGCCGTCGTACGTACCCCAGAAAGTACTGAGGTGTTGTTAGCCAAGCTGTCCCATCCGGGGGAAAGTCAGCCTAACCTGATGGAAACATTGGCCGTTGAGACGGTTGCCCTCGCCGCCTTGCAGCTGTTAAAGAACCGTAAAGGATAATAGAATAGATATAGAGGCTTCCATGCCTGAGTGGGGTCTCGCCTTGCAGTCAGTCCGTCAATTTGATCCTGTGCGCGTGCCCCAAATCGGGTTGCCGCGCTTTGTCTGGTGGGTGCTGTTCATGGCAGCGCCTTTGCTGCTGCTTTTGGGTGGTGTTGGTATTTTCCGCCTCTTTGAATGGGCGGTCAGCTTACCGGATGTGAAGCCGGATGAATTGCTAAATGGACTGTTCCTGGCTGTACTGCCCTTGTTGCTGTTCGCGTTTCTTAGCTCCGCCTTGGCGGTGAATTATGTCCGCAGCCGCAGTTTCGTTGCCACGCAGAATGCGCTGATTGGTCTGCAAAATCGGCAAAACTATCAACAGGATTTCATTCGTATCATCGCCGACAACCGGCCAGGCGCGACTTTCATTATTGATAAAGAGGGACGCATTTGGTTCGCCAATGCCCAAGCTGCCGGTGGCATCAAGCGTGTGCCACAGGAAATGGTCGGGCTGTCCTTTGAGAAAATTTTTCCCGAGCAAGATCTGTTGCGGCTACTGCCCCTGGTCAAGCAGGCGCGGCAGAGCGGTATGACGGCGGAAGCCGTGAGCAAGGTCAATATGCCGGACGGCGCCGCACGCTACATCAAAACGCAAATCATTCCGCTCCCTATCACAGCGAATATGCAGCACGCCGTGATGGTGAATGAAGACGATATTACCAATCTGCTGGTGGAGCGCGAAGCGCGCGAGCGGATGTTCCGCCAAGTTATTGATACGCTGGTTGCGGTGGTGGATCGCCGTGATCCATTTGCTGCGGGTCACTCGGCGCGCGTCGGTCAGGTCGCGCGCGCCATTGCCCAACAAATGAAATTGAGCCAAGAGCAGATGGAAACGGCCGAGATTGCTGGCTTGCTGATGAATTTTGGCAAGGTGCTGGTGCCGCGCGAAATCCTCGTCAAAGCCGGTGCCCTGACGCCCGATGAATTGAAAAAAGTGCATGAAAGCTTGCTGACGTCGGCCGATATTTTGGCGTTGATTGGCTTCGCTCAGCCGGTCGTGCCGACATTGCGCCAAGTGCTTGAAAGTTTTGACGGCAGCGGCATGCCAAACGGCCTTCAGGGTGAGGGGATTATGCTCACGGCACGGATTGTGACTGTGGCGAATGCCTTCGTCGCCTTGGTCAGCGCGCGTGCCCACCGTCCTAGCCTCAACACCGTCGCGGCGTTGGAAGCTTTGGGCACCCGTAGTAGTAAGCATTTCGATCCCAGGGTGATTGAAGCCCTTACAGCCTATATCGCGCATGACCAGCACAGCCTGGTATGGCTGCCGACCGCCTGATTTCCTATAAAATCTGCAAAATTTTGCTTCCCGCGGCCGGCAATTCATGGTGTCATGCTGGGCTAACTTTTGATCTCCGGAGAATTTTCGATGGCTTTGTCCACTGTCCTTGGTTATCCCCGCATCGGTAAAAACCGTGAACTGAAATCGGCACTCGAAGGCTATTGGAAAGGCAAACTTACTCTGGCCGACCTGCAACAAGCAGCAGCGGCATTGCGCGCCGAGCATTGGCAGGTGCAGAAAGCCGCTGGCATTGACCAGTCGCCGAGTAACGATTTCTCCTATTACGACCAGATGTTGGATATGTCGGCATTGTTCGGCGTTGTGCCGGCGCGTTATGGCCATCAGTCGGGCATTGTTTCCCCGGCCACTTATTTCGCTATGGCGCGCGGTATGCAGCGCGATGGCGTGGATGTGCCGGCGGCGGAGATGACCAAATGGTTTGACACCAACTATCACTACATTGTGCCGGAATTCACTGATGGACAGAAATTTACTCTCTCATCGCACAAGGTTGTGGATGAGTTTTTGGAAGCCAAAGCCCAAGGTCTTATGACGCGTCCGGTTTTAATGGGGCCGTTGACATATCTCCTGCGCGGCAAAGGCACTGAAAATCGCCTGGACTTGCTTGAAACGTTGCTGCCGGCCTACGCCGAGATTTTGGTGCGACTGGAAAAAGCCGGTGCCGAATGGGTGCAGCTTGACGAGCCGTGCCTGGTGGTTGATCTCGATGAAGCGACGCGTGCTGCCTATGGCCGGGCTTACACAAAGCTGCGCCAGGCTACGAAGCTCAAATTTTTCGTCACAACTTATTTTGGCAGTCTGGGCGAGAATCTTGCCACGGCGATGCATTTGCCTGTCGATGCACTGCATCTTGATCGGGTGCGCGGTAAAGACCAGCAAGATAAAATTTTGGCATTGCGTCCGGCTGCGCTGATTTTGTCGCTGGGCGTCGTGGATGGGCGCAATATCTGGCGCAACAATCTCAGCGCCTCGCTCACGGAGTTGGAAAGTTTTGCCGCAAAGATCGGCAAAGAAAAAATCTGGGTGGCACCGTCTTGCTCGCTGCTGCATTCACCTTATGATTTGGCCGCCGAAACAGTATTGGACAGCGAGTTTAAGGGCTGGCTAGCCTTCGCGGCACAAAAACTGCAAGAAGTGGCAGTGTTGACCAAGGGGCTGAACCAAGGACGCGGGGCTATCGCCGAGGCGCTGGCAGCCAGTGACCAAGCCGTGCAGTCTCGTCAAACTTCACGGCGGATTCATAACCCCGCCGTGCAGCAACGCCTGGAGCGGCAACCCTTGGCACAATCGGGGCGCAAGCAGCCTTTCGCCCAGCGTCAGCAGTTGCAGCGGGCGCGCCTCGGGTTACCGCTGTTTCCCACCACCACCATTGGTTCGTTTCCGCAGACAGCAGAGGTGCGTAAACACCGCGCTGATATGAAGAACAACCGCATCACTTCCGAAGCCTATGACGCGTTTTTGAAGGAAGAGGTCAAACGCGCCGTGGCAATTCAGGAAGAGCTGGATATTGACGTGCTGGTGCATGGCGAGTTCGAGCGCAATGATATGGTGGAATATTTTGGCGAGCAATTAGCCGGCTTCGCCTTCACCAAGAATGGCTGGGTGCAATCCTACGGTTCACGCTGCGTGAAGCCGCCGATTATTTTTGGCGACGTGTCGCGCCCCAAGCCGATGACTGTGGCATGGTCGCAATTCGCGCAAGGCCTCACCAAGCGCGTGATGAAGGGCATGCTGACCGGGCCAGTGACTATTCTGCAATGGTCGTTCGTCCGTGATGACCAACCGCGCTCGGTCACCACACATCAGATCGCGCTGGCGCTGCAGGACGAAGTGCTAGATTTGGAGAAAGTGGGCATCGGCGTCATCCAGATTGACGAGCCGGCGTTCCGTGAAGGTTTGCCGCTCAGGCGGCAAGATTGGCCGGCTTACTTAGCTTGGGCAGCCCAAGCCTTCCGGCTGTCATATACCGGGGTCGCGGACGAGACGCAGATTCACACGCATATGTGCTACTGCGAGTTCAATGACATCATTGACTCCATCAAGGATTTGGATGCTGACGTGATCTCCATCGAAACCAGCCGGTCGCAAATGGAACTGCTGGATGCCTTCAGCACATATAAATATCCGAACGAAATCGGCCCAGGCGTCTATGACATTCATAGCCCGCGCGTGCCGGATACGGCGGAGATGGTACAGCTGTTGGAGAAAGCCAATCAGCATTTGGAAGCATCACAAATCTGGGTTAACCCGGATTGCGGCTTGAAGACACGCGATTGGCCGGAGACTAAGGCTGCCCTGCAACACATGGTTGCCGCGGCACGGCAGCTGCGGGAAAAACATCCCATGCGTAAGACGGGCTGAGAGATAGCGCATGGCAGGCCCACATCTGCTCACGGACATCCACTTCAGCCTTGAAGTTTTTCCACCTAAGACCCCAGGCGGTCTGGAAAATCTGTTGGCGACGGTTGACGCCTATATGGCGTGCCGGCCGTCCTACATCACCGTCACCTTCGGTGCCGGCGGCGCGCAGGATATGGTGGATTATTCCCGGGAGGTCATTCGGCGCATCGCCGAGCGTAGCAACTTGCCGGTCGCTGCGCACCTCACCTGCGCCGGGCGCAGCAAGGCAGAGGTCAATAGCATACTCGACGGCTTCTGGGCGGATGGCGTGCGCCATATTGTGGCGCTGCGCGGCGATATTCTCAACCAGTCCGGACCGTATCAGCCTGTGGCGGATGGCTATCCGTTCACATATGACTTCATCGCTGCCATCAAGCAACGCTTTCCGGCGATGGGCGTTTCCGTAGCGGGTTATCCGGAAATGCATCCGGAATCACCGTCGCTGGCCTTCGATCTCGACCATCTTAAACGTAAAGTGGATGCGGGCGCCGATGCGGTGTTGACGCAATTCTTCTTCGATCCGGAAGTTTTCCTACGTTGGCGCGACCAGGTCGCGCAACATGACATCAAAGCCGCGATCATTCCCGGCCTGTTGCCAATTTTGAATTTCAAGAAGGCCGTCAATTTTGCCAAACGCTGCAATGCTAATGTTCCTGACTTTCTTCACGCCATGTTCCATGATGTTGATCCAGAAAGCGTCGATCACAAGCTGCTCGCCATGAATGTGCTGTCGCACCAGATCACGCGGTTGATCGAGCATGGCGTGCGCGATTTCCACTTCTATACGCTTAACGACACGCTGCTGACTCGCCATCTCTGCACGTGGATGCGGGCGGGTTTCTGAGCGGCGTACCCATGGCAACTCAGGCAAAACCATCGGCACCTTCGCCGCAGGATTATAGCGACATCCTGCAAATCCTGTCGCGCCTACCCGATCCAGATGTCGCTGCCGCTCAGGCGGCGCTGGCCGGTCTCGCTGATTTGTCGCAGGAGCAGCGCGCGTTGCGCAGCTGGCTAGCCCGTTGGCAGGGCAGGGCGGCGCCACGCCTCAATCATCCGCGCTTGAGCATTTTCGCGGCGAATCACGGTTGCGCGCCACCCGATCTGGCCGTAACCACGGCCGCTTCGATGGCCGAATTATCGGCGCCGGACAGCACTATGAGCCGGCTGGCGGCGGCGGTTGATGCCGATGTTCGGCTCTATGAAATGAATCTGGCTGCTGCCACACGTGATTTCCGCCGAACAGCATCGATGGATTTCCAGCCGACACTGCAGGCGATTACTTATGGCATGATGGCTGTGGAGCCTGGATTGGATATCTTGGCGGTTGCGGCTTGCGGTGAGGCTTCGGCTTTGGCCGCAGTCGTGTTACTTGCTGCGGCTTTGGAGCAAGATGTTGGGGTCTTCTTACGTTTGCTCTCGTTGTCATCTGCATGGGTGGAACTAGTCCAGCCGGCGGTGCAGCAGCTGCAAAACATGCCGCCATGCGCCATGTTGGAAGCGGTCGGCGGACCCGACATCGCGGCGATATTCGGCGCGCTCTTGGCGGCTGCCATGGCGCGTACACCCGTTATCATTACCGATGGTGCAGGTCTGGCGGCTTTGGCGCTGTTGCATCGGCTTGACCCGCAGGCCGGGCGCCATGTCGCTTTGGCAGGGCGGCTGGTGAATATTGCGGCTTGGCCGCAAGCTCTGCGCGTGACGCTGGAAGAAACGAATAGCAGCGCGACCGACGGGTTATGCGCCATCGCCAAATTGCAAACTGTAGTTTGAATAGAGCACCCTATTCGCCGCTATGGAGCAGGGTGCCATGCTGGCGCGCGCCTTCACACGCGCGGATGAAAACGTAACAGCTGAGAGCCAAGAAGGCCACATTGAGGCCGAAGCTTTTCCAGAGCAAGGTTGCGTCGAACACTTGATGATTGAGAATAGCGCGCATGCCTTCAAACACATAAGTCGGCGGCAGGATATAGGCCAGGGGCTGTAGCCATACCGGCAGTACCGTCACTGGATAATAAGCGCCGGTGAAAGGTAGGAGAATAAAACCAGCCATCCAGGCCATCCATTCCACCGCCAGCCCGTAACGGAATAGCATGGCGGAGAGCAACATGCCCAGCCACCAGCCGGTCATCAGCTGCATGAAATAGAATGCCAGGCACTGCCAACCCAGCGACCAGAGCGAAAAACCAAACATTAATTCCACAGCCACGGCGCAGGGAATCATAATGGCAGTCGTGCGCAGGAAGCTGACCAAAACCATCCCCAGTACATATTCCAGCGGTCGCAATGGCGCGATGAAGAGCTGCGCCAGGTTACGGGCCCACAGCTCCTCCATGGTGCCGATCACGGCAGCGAACTGGCTGCGGATAACCATTTCCCACAACATACCCCCGGCCAGCAGCACACCGAAGGCCAGCAGCGGCGAGGCTTGGTTTTGGTGAAGATATTGGCTCAGATAGCCCCAGATGAGGAAATTCAGCATCGGCCAGAAGAATAGCTCGACGATCTTCGACACCGAACTGCGCAGCAAGAAATATTGCCGCAATAGCAGTGCATAGATGCGGCGTAACATGGGGTGGGCGGTCTCAGGCAGCATGGGCGTGGTTCCGCGCGATATCGAGAAAGACCTGCTCAAGATTGCTCCGCCCATAGGCTGCAATGAGGTTGCCCGGCGTGTCAGCGGCTACGATCCGCCCCTGGCGCATGATGATGGCCTGCTGTGCCATTCGCTCGACTTCCAGCATGTTGTGCGACGCCAACATGATGGTGGCACCATTTTCGTGCTGATAGTTCATCAAGTAATTTCGCACCCAGTCGGCGGTGTCAGGATCGAGCGAGGCGGTCGGCTCGTCGAGCAACAGCAAGCGCGGCTTGTTGAGTAAGGCCTTGGCCAGCGCAACGCGCGTCTTTTGGCCAGCAGAAAGCCGGCCATAGAGCCGGTCAAGAAAGGGTATGATTTGCAAATCGTCCGCTAGACCGGCGATGCGTTGCTTAAGCTGTGGCACGCCATAGAGATGACCATAAACCGTCAAATTCTCCCGAACCGTCAGGCGTCCTGGTAGATCAACATAGGGCGAGGAAAAATTCATCCAGGACAGGGCAGCATGGCGGTGTGTGGCCATATCGTAGCCGAGCAGGCGGATGAACCCGGTGGTGGGCTTGATCAAGCCCAGAAGCATACCCAACGTCGTCGTCTTGCCGGCGCCGTTGCCGCCCAGCAGGGCTGTCACCGTACCGGCAGTCGCAGTGAAGCTAATCCCGGCCACCGCGACAATTGCACCGAACTCCTTGCTTAGATTTTCTGCTATGATAGCACTTTGCGTCATCGTTCCGGCCATCCTGTAACCGGCTGGGCAGGGAAGCATAGAATGCCGCTTTTCACAAGCCATCAGGAATTGTCATTACGCGTGCAAAACCGCAATGGCTGGGTGCATCTGCGCACGCTGATTGCCGTGCGCTGGGTCGGTATCGCCGGCCAGCTCGGCGCGGTGTTGGTAACGCAATTTCTCCTGGATTATACGCTACCGCTGCTGCCGGTGTTGGTCACCATCGCGGCTTCGGCG
>CAYOGS010000079.1:0-7704 GCA_964403435.1 uncultured Rhodospirillales bacterium
CATAATAGGCACCTTGACCGCCATGAACGGTGGATGCCGGAAAAATCCAACGAATTGAAGCTTTAAGCGGAGGCGCCTGCAGCCAGCGGGGCAAAGATGGCCGCAACACGTCCCCACAGCCCGTAATAATCAGTAATATTCGCTGGCCGCGCTGTTGCGCTTCGGCAATGAAAGCGACGACTGCGTGATGCGCCGTCGCGGCGCCATGATGGTGCAAGTCGAGTCGCGCTTCAGGCTTAACGTCTCCGGCCTGTAAACGGCGGCGCCATTGCGGGTCATCAATCGCTAAAATCTGGTCGGCAGGCTGCCAACGACTCATCCCGGTGGTTTTGGTTGGCGGCGCCACTTCGGCCAGCCGACGCCAAGATTTTTTACCGGGAGCAACTGCATCCGCCGCACGAGGTGAACTGAGCGGTTCGGGCGCAGTACTTATGGCAGGCGATACGCGTTTGACGGCTACGGGTTTACGCACCACCTGGTGCTGCATCGGTTTGACGCCGGCACGATAGCGCCGCCAGCCCGCCAGACCGTTATCCTCATCCGGATCATCGCCCATCGGCCGCTGCTCCGGGTGGTGCCAGCGCTAGCGGAAAGAGCAGAAAATAGTCACCCTGGCTTTGCATGACGCCGGCCAAAGCGGCGGCACCATCGCCCACGCCCCAATAGACATCGCCGCGTACGGCACCCTTGATGGCGCCGCCAGTATCCTGCGCCACCAACAGTCGCTGCAACCGCCCACCCGCCGGATGTTCGGCATCCAGCCACACCGGGGCACCGAGCGACACGAAGCGCCTGTCTACCGCCAAGCTGCGTTCCGGGGTCAGCACCACGCCCTGCGCGCCAGTAGCGGCAGCGGTTGATTTGAAAAATACATAAGATGGATTCTGGTTGAGGATGGCATCCTGCTCCGCCGGGTGCGCCGCCAACCAGGCACGGATGCTTTGCATGGTGACCACACCGTCCGGGAAGGCGCCGCGCTCTTTCAGCACTTTGCCGATGGCCACATAAGGCCGGCCATTCTGGCCGGCATAACCGATGTTTTCCGTCGTGCCGTCCGGGAAGCGCAAGACGCCAGAGCCTTGCACCTGGAGGAAGAATGCTTCCACAGGATTAGCCGCCCAGGCCAGCACCGGCGCGTCCAGCGCCACACCAACAATCGCGGCGCGCGCCGGATAGGGCACGAAGCGGTTCCCTTCCGCTCGTCCGGTGAGTTTCTGGCCGCGCCATTCCGACTTGAAGGCACCGAGATCGGCCTGCAGCAAATCACGTGGCAGGCCATAAAGTGGGGTTTGATAGGCGCCACCCTTTATGCGGCTGGCTGCCAGTTCAGGCGCGTAATAACCAGTGAAGAGACCGGTGGTGCCTGTTGCACCCATCACCTGCCAGGGGCGGAAATGCGTCTCCAGGTAAGCGCGCAGGTCGGCATCCGTCGTTGGCAATTTCGTGCAAACATCCTGCCAGGCCGGCTGGTGCATAACCGCACATGAGCGCGCCAGCGCGCCGCGCGCGCCGCTCAAATCATCCTGCTCCCAACCCGGCAAATCCGCGAACGCCACCGGAAGATACGCGACTTCCGCTTGCCGGCCGGCGCAGGCGGAAAGCAGCAAACTGCTAAAAAGCAGAATTGATAAAGTGGTAGGGTAGCGCAGAAATTTCATGTTCTTCATTCGCATAACCGCAGAATATCAGCAGTCGGGCAGTAAAGGAATATAGTGGGTGGGCTCCGCACTGAGGAATTGAGTAACATGCTAAAAAAACCGCAGGCAGTCTCACGCCCAAGCCATAATGTAGCAAGTGCTAGATTTAGTGCTGTTAAAGCGTGCCTGACATGCACCATTTAAGCATTTACTTGACTTGCCTCTTCCTCACGCTGTCTCCATTGAGCATCGCCGCCACACCGGAAGAAACTTAAAAGTCAGCCCAACAGGGCAAGACAAATGCGCAATATAATCTTGGTTGGATGCATCAATTTAGCTGAGGCGCGACGCGTGCTGCTGCCGAGTCTGAGGGATGGTTTCGTAAGGTTGCAGAGCAGGGCGATGCGAAAGAGCAAAACTTAGTTGGCCTGGCGCAAGCCACTCTCGGTGCGATCTATTTCCAGGCTGACAGGCTAATGTCGAATCTTCTCGGGATAGAACCCAACGATGCCGAAGCGGTAAAATGGACGCGCAAAGCCGCCGAGAAGGACATTGCTTGGGAACAAAACAATCTTGGCGTCTCATATGAAAGAGGACAAGGCTTGAAGCAGGACGACGTCGAGGCGATGAAGTGGTTCGACAAGGCTATCGAGTGGAAAATATTTGAAGAGGAGAAATTTTATCCAGCACTACATTTCTGGTTTTTTCAAGGTGAGATCATCCGAGGGGCATTTGATCTAACAAAGAAAGAGCTAAACTCCGAATTGGTTGTCATAGCGCGAAAGGTAGTAGAGGAATTGTTACCCGTGCCATAACCCAATATGCCGCAAAAATCTGATACAGACTCACTCCGCCTTAAGCAGCAATAGATGATTTGGCGGAAGCGTCACGGTGATACGCTGGGCAGCTTTTTCCTGGCGCAAGACCTTGCCACTACGGCCGTCATAAAGCGTGAGGGTGGGATAGGTTTTGTCGAGCTCCACCGTCTGCTCGCCGGCTGTGGCACCCGGCTTCTGTTCATCGAACATCACGATCCAGAGCGAGCCGTCGGTTTTATACAGCGGAATGTTCTTGATACCATTCTTACGCTGGCCAGCTTGCTTTTGCGCGGTGTAGCGGATGTCCAGCTCCTTGGGCAGCAAATCCTGGCCTTTGGCAGCATCGTCGCGCAGCAGCTGCGTAGTATGGTGCCAGTAATGCGCGAAGGCGCGCGGCTCCCCTTCCCGGTCATAAAAGGCAACGACGCCGGAGATATCGTCATGCAGTGCATAGACAAAAAAGCTGGCGTGACCGAGCAGATATGAGCTGAAAGGCGCCAAGTGCATGAAAGCGGAGGTTAGATCATCGCTCTGCTGCGGGGTTTGATAGAAGCCGAATTCGGTGACCGCCACCTTCTTATCCGGGACCGACCAAGCAGCCAGTTTGCCGATGCGCTGCAAGGCGCTGGTTGGGTATTCGCCGGGGTTCATATAGACATGCGCATTGCCCAAGTCAGCCGGTGGCTGGCCGAAATTCTTGTAATTGCCTTCCCAGAACGGCGCCTTCCAGCCGGCACCCACACTCATCTGCACCACCGGGACACCGGCGGCGCTACCCGCGGCATAGACCTCATGTTGCAATTCGGCTGTATCTTCCAAAGTCGCACCCAGCTTGACAGCATAGGGCATGTCTTCCTCATTGCCGCCTTCGATAGCGCTGATAAGACCTGGCGCTTCATCGAGCCATTCACGCATCACCTGCAGCGCCACACGTTGAGCTTCTGGGGAGGCAGAGGGAATGGACGCATAAAAAGGCGCACCAGTGGACGTATGCACCTGCTGCCACTTGTCCCGCAATTCCGGCTGGCGCGACACCCAATCGCGCAGCTGCCGCGCGCCAATATAATTCAGCTTGGCCGCGACATCCTCAAGATCAGTATAGCGCCCGCCGCAGCAATTGCTGAGGTGGAGATTGACGCCGAAGAACCGGCGTAAAAGTTTTTCAGACGGCTCGACGGTCTCAGCCAAGGCTGATGTGCCAAGCATCAGAACGGTGCCGAACACAACCAGGCATAATCTCAGGCGATTTGGAATGCGTTGCATAGTGTTCTCCGCTCACGATCTTCACGCGACTTATAGCGAAAGTGGTGGCGAAAAGGAAACAGGCGCAATCGTCAGGTAATCTGGTAATTCGGGCCGTCGCTGCCTTCTGGTGCAACCCAGTTGATATTTTGTGTTGGGTCCTTGATATCGCAGGTTTTGCAATGAATGCAGTTCTGCGCGTTTATGACCAACTCCGGCTTGCCGGCTTTTTCCACGATTTCATATACGCCGGCCGGGCAATAGCGCGTTTCGGGAGAATCGTAACGTTTGTTGTTAACCTCAATCGCCAATTCGGGCTGCTTGAGTTGCAGATGGCAGGGCTGATCTTCGGCATGATGCGTACCGGTGAGATAGACGGAAGAGAGCCTGTCAAAACTCACCACGCCGTCCGGCTTGGGATAGACCAGCTGCGTGGACAAACTCGCAGTATTCAGCGTGGCGTGGTCCTTGGCGTGATGTTTGAGCGTCCACGGCGCCTTGCCTTTGAAGAAGAGCTGGTCAATAGCGTTAAGGAGCAATCCTCCATAGAGGCTGAAGCGGAAGGCCGGCCGCACATTACGCGCCAAGTGCAACTCTTCCCACAACCAAGATTGCTCGAGCAGGTTCGTATAAGTTGTTACCTCAGGCGCAGCATCCGGTTTGGCTAAATGTTTGGCGATGGCTTCTGCCGCGACCATGCCGGATTTCATGGCGGTATGGTTGCCCTTTATTTTAGCGACATTCAAAAAACCCGCAGCATCACCAACCAGCACGCCACCGGGGAAGCTGAGCTTCGGAAGGCTTTGCAGACCACCTTCAGAAAGCGCGCGCGCGGCATAAGCGATCCGCTTACCGCCGGTCAGCACTTGCTTGATGCGCGGATGCTGCTTAAAACGCTGAAATTCTTCAAAGGGCGACAAATGCGGGTTGCTGTAATCCAGCCCAACCACGAAGCCAATGGAGACCAGGTTGTTCTCCCAATGGTAGAGCCAGCTCCCACCATAAGTCATGGGATTGAGCGGCCAGCCCACGCCGTGCATAACGAGGCCGGCCTTGTGCTTGGCGGGGTCAACCTCCCACACTTCCTTGATACCCAGCCCATAGGTCTGCGCCGGGCGGCCGGTCTCTAAGCCGAGCGCCAGCTTCAATTGCTTGGTCAAGGAGCCGCGGCAACCCTCCGCGAACACAGTCTGGCGGGCATGCAGCTCCATGCCCGGCGAATAACGCGCAGTACGCTGGCCTTTCTTGCCGATACCGACATCGCCGGTCGCCACCCCGAGCACGCGCTCATCAGCATCATACAAAATTTCGGTGGCAGCGAAGCCAGGATAAATCTCCACTCCAAGAGCCTCAGCTTGTTGCGCCATCCAGCGCGCCAATTGGCTAAGGCTGATAATGTAATTACCAGTATTCTTCAGCGAGGGAGGGGTCGGTAGCTTATAAGCCGTACCGGAAGTCATGAACCAGAATTGATCTTCCGTGACCGCCACTTTCACTGGGGCACCGTCTTGTTGCCAGTTCGGCAACAACTCGGTCAGTGCACGCGGCTCCAACACCGCCCCGGAGACGAGGTGAGCGCCGATCTCCGCTCCTTTCTCCACCAGACAGACTTTGAGTTCAGCGTTCAACTGTTTCAGACGGATGGCGCAGGCAAGACCGGCCGGACCGCCGCCAACAATGACGACGTCAAAAATCATCTTCTCACGGTTCTGTGACATGGCTTCTCCTGGCTCGGCCTATTCTTCGCATGAAATTATTTGACCGGCAGCTAAACTATCCGCCATAAGCAGAAAATATTAATAACAAATTGTATTAACCATGGATTTACCCTTTTGGCCGGCCTTATCGTTGCATATTGACCGTCCAACGCGGCGGCGGGTGCCTGGTGCCTTCCAAGCGGCGATGGAGGAGGTTACACGGCGGACGGCCAGCAGCTTCGGCACGGCCATCATCGGGCTACACGAAGGCGGCAGCAGCCGTTATGTGTATTTTGCCGGTCTGGCACACCGCCGGGACGAAGCCGGTCGCTTCATTCCACCCGACAATCCAGCTGACAAGCTCTATGACGCAGATGGCAAACCACTTCCAGACGCCCCAAAACGCTGGGTAAGTGGCATGGTCTTTGACGCCGCTGGTCGGCGCGCCGACGATCATGCCTTTTTTGCTCTGCCATCGGCCAGCTTTCATGCCGTGCAACGACACGTGGCAGTCGTGGCAGCGACACCGCCAAACTATCACATGGTGCATGCCAACTGCGTGCAGTTTGCCAAGACAGCGCTAAACTTGGCCGGCGTTGCATTGCCAACCCGAGCGTTAACGCGCTCGGTGGCGCGGTTACGGCGACCGGAAGATATGAGCCAGGCACTACAGCAGGCACCGTCACGGCCAGACGTCTTAGTCATCACGGCGGCGCCTTTATTGCTGCGTTGAATCCGGTGCCGTCGGAGGTGCCGCCAACTTCTGCAAGAGCGGCACGATTTCGTTCTGCAGCATAGTCGCGCTGATCGGGCCGCGATGGTGCCACATAACGGTGCCCGCTGCGTCCAGAACAAAACTCTGCGGCACAGCATCCACCCCCCAAGAGCGGCCACCGCTGCCCGACTTGTCCCACAGGACCGTAGTATAGGGATTGCCATGCTCCGCCAGATATTTTTGCGCATTTGCCGCGCGATCATAGTAAGCGATACCGATGATCGGCGTCGTCACCGCCGAGCGCAAATCAGTAAAAAGCGGATGTTCGCCGCGGCAGCGCGCGCACCAGCTGGCAAAGAAATTGACAAAAACGGGCTGGCCACGCCAATCGGCCGGCGATTGTTGCTTTTCCTGTGCCTCCAGCAAGGAAAACGACGTGCCCGGCGCCGACTGGTGCAACAGCCGAATGGCGCTGGTCGCGGAAGGACGGGATGGCTCCGGCCATGACCATAGCACCAAGCCAGTTATCAGCATGACAGAGCCGATCAGGCCGGCGGCTACAAGGTTTTTCACGAGTGGCTGATTCATGGGTTTATTTTGCGACTGAACACTGCTTTTTGCCAACCGCATTCTTAACGGCAATTTTTTTGCTGCACGGTGATCCAAACACCAGCCCGAGCCGTATCAAAGTGGAATGCTAAATTAACCACAGTAGGACACCATGGCTCACCTTGACGACGCCGCCACCCAACGCGCGAACCTTGCCTTTATGCGCCGCGCCATGAAGACACCAATGCTTTCACGCGAGGAGGAGTTCGCCCTCGCCCACCGCTGGCGCGAGCAGCGCGACGAACGCGCCATGCACAAACTGGTTGAAGCCTACAGCCGTCTCGTGGTTGCCGCGGCCCAGAAATATCGGCATTACGGCCTGCCACTCGGAGATTTGATGCAGGAAGGGGAGATCGGCCTACTGCAAGCCGCGGCGCGCTTTGAGCCAGAGCGGGATATTCGGTTCTCCACTTACGCCACCTGGTGGATCAGGGCCGCGATGCAGGATTTCGTGCTGCGCAATTGGTCTATCGTGCGCACCGGCACCACCGCGGCGCAGAAATCGCTGTTTTTCAATCTGCGGCGCTTGCGCCAGAAACTGGAAACTGTTGACGGTAAACTGACGGCAGGCGGACACCAACAGATTGCCACGCTGTTGGCGGTTCCGGTCGGCGAGGTCATCCAAATGGAAGGGCGCATGGGCGGCGACGTCTCCCTGAACGCGCCGATCCGCGCGGACAGCGGCAGTGAGATGCAGGATTTCCTGGTGGCAGACACGCCGACGCCCGAAAGCCTGACAATGCAGCGCCATGACCGACGGGTGCGCCAGCAGTGGCTGTTTCAGGCCATGGCTAAACTGGACGATCGCGAGCGCCGTATCATACAGCGCCGGCAACTGACTGAGGAGGCCGTAACGCTGGAGGATCTAGGTCAGGAAATGGGGGTCAGCAAGGAGCGGGTGCGACAGCTGGAAAGCCGCGCCATGGGCAAGTTGAAACAAGAAATGAGCCGTCATGTCTGCTGAATAAACTAAACAAGTCTAGGTT
>CAYOGS010000080.1:0-7682 GCA_964403435.1 uncultured Rhodospirillales bacterium
GGATTTTGGTGCCATTCTTCGGCATCCTTGCGCCGACGACCTCGGCACCGGCGGAAATGGCCATACGTTACGGGCTCCCCATCATCGTCGCGCGCGTCGTACGCTTACAGGGCGCACATTTCGCGGTTGAGTGCCGCGCCGTCGCCGTACCGCGCACCGCAGACCGCAAGCAGGATGCCGCCGCGCTCACTGCTGCGCTCACGACACAATTGGAGGTATGGATTCGCGAGCATCCCGAGCAATGGCTATGGCTGCATAATCGTTGGTCGAAGCCAAAAACCTAAAGCGCTGCGAGCGCCTGCGCCAAATCATCCTGTAAGTCATCGACATTTTCGATGCCGACGGAAATACGGATCAAGCCGTCGTCAATTCCCGTCTTTGCCCGCACCGCGGCGGGAATACTTGCATGCGTCATGGTCGCTGGATGTTCGATGAGGCTCTCCACCCCGCCCAGGCTTTCCGCCAGGGTGAATAACTGCAGCGGCTGTAGAAATTTCAGTGCGGCATCCACCCCGCCCTTCAGCACGATGCTGATCATGCCGCCAAAACCTTGCGCCATTTGCTGTTTGGCCAAGGCGTGTTGGGCATGGCTAGCCAATCCCGGATAATAGACACGGGCGATTTGTGGCTGGCGCTCCAACCACTGTGCCAGTTGTAATCCGTTGGCGCAGTGTCGTTCCATCCGCACGCCGAGCGACTTCAGGCCGCGATGCACCAGAAAACTGTCGAAGGGGCTGGCAATGGCGCCGCAAGCGTTCTGCAGAAAGCCCAATTGCTCGGCCAGTTCCGGCTGCGCTGTGACCAGCAACCCGTTCACCACATCCGAATGACCAGCGATATATTTGGTGGCCGAATGCAGGACAATCGAACAGCCCATTTCCAACGGCCGTTGAATCCAGGGCGAAGCAAAGGTGTTGTCAACCACTGTGATCAACTTATGTTGGCTGGCAATTGCAGCCACTGCCGTCAGGTCAATCAGTTTCAGCAGCGGATTGGTAGGCGTTTCCAGCCACACCATGCGTGTCTCCGGCCGGATTGCCGCCCTCAGGTTGGCCGGGTTGGTCAAATCAACATAGCTGACCTGATGGTTAGCGGTGCGGCGCCGCACGCGTTCGAACAATCGATAAGTGCCCCCGTAAATATCGTCGGTGGCGATGATATGCGCGCCAGCATCCAACAGTTCGAGCACTGTAGCCGCGGCGGCTAGACCGGTGGCAAAAGCAAACGCCTGCGTGCCACCTTCCAACGCCGCTGCCGCGCGCTCCAAGGCGAAGCGGGTAGGATTTTGGCTGCGGCCATAGTCCAACCCCTGGTTCACGCCCGGCGCGATCTGTTGGTAGGTTGAGGTCGCGTAAATGGGTGTAATCACCGCGCCGGTCGACGGATCCGTGAACTGACCCGCATGGATGGCTTTGGTATCAAACCCCCGCACCAGCGGCTTGGCCGGCGGCATGTCATAATGCGGATAGAGCGGCGCTTTGCCCATAGCTTAACCTTTCGCGGTACGTTTACGCAGATAGTTCAGGAAATCGACCGGTGTGACAAGCCCAAGAAACTGCTCCTGGTCATAAATGCAGCCTACAAGCCCGCGCGCGAAAATCGCCAACAGATCTTGCAAGCTCTGACGGGCCTGAAGTGTCACCAGCTTCTCGGTCATCACGGCACGGGTAGGAATGCCGAAGCCTTTGTCGTTGCCGGCGACGGCGAGCAGAATATCCGTCTCATCAATCAGCCCCACCAGCCGGCCTCGCTCCATCACTGGCACCTGCGAAACGTTATAGAGCGTCATACGGGCATAGACCTGTTGCAATGTCTCGTCAGGTGACACGGCAATAACCTCGCCACGCTGCAGCGGGCGCGCGATCAGGTCACGCAGGTCGTTCGTCGCCTCACGCGCCACGAAGCCCTGATCGTCCAGCCAATACTCATTAAAAACTTTAGAGAGATATTTGTTGCCGCTGTCGCAGACAAAACTGACAACACGTTTAGGCTCGGTCTGTTCCCGGCAATAGCGCAACGCCGCCGCCAGCAGCGTGCCGCTCGACGAGCCGCAGAGTATTCCTTCCTGCTGCAGCAACTGCCGCGCGGTGGTAATACTTTCGGCGTCCGTAATGGTATAGGCGCGCTTGACGAAGCCGAGGTCGCAATTCGGTGGCACGAAATCCTCCCCGATGCCTTCCACCAGCCAGCTGCCGGCTTCGATCATCACGCCCTGCTCCACCAGCTGCGCCAGCACTGAGCCTTTGGGGTCGGCCAGCACCATGGCGACCTGCGGCGCGACTTTAGCAAAATAGCGTCCCAATCCTGTTAGTGTGCCGCCTGAACCCACACCGCAAACCACGGCATCCAGCCTGCCTTCCATCTGCGCCCAAATTTCCGGGCCGGTGGCGTGCTCATGCGTGGCGGGATTAGCGGGGTTAGCGAATTGATTGACGTAAAAAGCGCCAGGCGTGGCCTTAGCCAGACGCTGCGCGAAATCCTGGTAGTACTCCGGGTGCCCTTTCGGCACGTCGGAGCGCGTCATCACCACCTCAGCTCCCAAAGCCTTCAAGTGGAAAATCTTTTCCTGGCTCATCTTGTCTGGAATGACCAGCTTGAGCCGGTAACCTTTTTGCGCTGCGATAAGCGCCAAACCCAGGCCGGTATTGCCGGCCGTCGCTTCCACCAGGGTACCGCCGGGTTGCAATGTGCCGTCATGCTCCGCAGCTTCAACCATCGACAGGGCAATACGGTCTTTGATGGAGCCGCCGGGGTTCTGGCTTTCCAACTTCAAGTAAAGCGTACATTTGCCGGTATCAAGGCGTCTGATCTGCACCATCGGCGTATTGCCGATGAGGTCTAGGACGCGCGGTACTGCGGCAGAAAGCGGATGGGGTGATAAGAAAGACATGACGAGCCTATGCGGTTGAACCAAATATTAAGCCCCCTTTGGGGGCGAGCAGGTTCAACACCGCATGCTAGTCATGATTTCCTCACAATCGCGAACATAAAAAATACCATGCATGCCTCAGGGCGACAAGATAATTTCCCTCCCGTTTGCTTCCGGCGCAACCGGCTTGCATGGCCGGGTTCGAACGGCTACCAATAACGTAACAGTAAGGCGAATGGCGATGACGAACGATCTAATGCGCTACGATAAAATGGTAGAAAAAGCGCTGCGCGGCGTGGTGCGAGATGCTTTAAGCATCGTCGCGCGTGACGGCCTGCCCGGCAACCACCATTTCTATATCAGCTTCCTCACCCAATTCCCTGGTGTGACGCTCCCGGAGCACTTGCGGGCGAAATACCCCGAGGAAATGACCATCGTACTGCAGTTCCAGTTCTCCGAACTTAAGGTCGGGCTGGAAGAGTTTTCCGTCTATCTCTATTTCGACGGCAAGCCGGAACAAGTAGGCATGCCCTATCAAGCGATCACGAATTTTTACGATAAGTCCGTGGAGTTTTCGTTACAGTTCCGGAGCATGACGGAAGACATGGACGAAACGGTGGCCGATGCGGAAAAAAGCTCTCCTTCGAGTGACGCGAAGAAGCCCGCAGCTGACGAAAAGCGCGGCGAAGTCATCAGCCTCGACATGTTCCGAAAAAAATAGCGGCTAGAAGCATCTAACGCAAATTTCAAAACGCCTGTGACGCCTTACCCGGTCTGCGAGACGCGGAAATCGTAAATGTCCTCGTCTTCTTCGTCATCGCTGTCAGACGGGAGAACCATTTCCGCGCCACTATTCTGAATCGGGCTGATGACCGTTTGTTGGCCACTAACAGTTTGCGGTTTCGTGGCTTGAAGCTGCTCGATATGTTCGGCGATTTGCGTGATAACGCTGGCAACCAACCCGAACAAGGTTAAGGCCGTGCCGGTTTCAGTCACGGCTTCAGCCTGCAGTAGAGGATTGCGATAACCATCCTTGATTTGCAGGAGCAATTGCAGCAAGCGTGGATCGGGCTGCTTGGTGGCTGACTCGTCTTCGACGATTGCGGTCAAGCGGCGCAGCAATGTCGCCAGGTTGCGTTCGGCCTTACTGGTGGGTAGTTCGCCGAATTCCTCAAAATAACGCCCGGTAACCAGTTCCAGCGCCCGCAGACAGTGCAAAACGGCCGCCGTACCGAGATCAAATCCTAGCGCCCTCCCCGCAGCATCGAGCTCGCGGCGCGCCGAGGCCGGCACATAGAGCTGCAAGTCATCAGGGACCGCACAATGCGCGTTTTCCACGAGATCAACCGCACTATAGATGCCACGCTGAGTGATGGGGAAAACAACCGTTCGCGCAAGCTCGGCCGCAAACGCACTTTCGAATTTCTGCAAGGCAAGCTCGATCAGCGCGACTTCCTGACTATCAATTTTTTCTTCCTGCGAAGGAAAGCGCAGCTGGCGGCTGGCTTGATCAATGAAATATTTCTCGAACAAGGTGCTGATCTGCGTGAGCAGCTTCACGGCCTCAGCTTTGGCGAATTTTAATTCGATGGGGTCGCCCTTGATCAGCGCATCGAGCGATTTCTGCGCGTCAGTCAGTGGCCCAAAGAGGTCCGCAACGCGAGCCTGGCTCCGCATATTGAATATGCCGTAGAGCTTTGCGCCCAAGTCATAGAAACGGTATTGCTGCAGTTGCCGCATGAAATATCCACCCATCTGTCGCACGGTCTCGAACGCCCCACCATCAGGGCATTTGACCGTCTTGCGCGTTTTCGGCAGTCCCAGCACGCCACGAACGGCGGCTGAAACCTCAGCCGCACAGGTAATCGAGCAGGCCCTTTCGCGTGATCCGACTATACGTTTTTGGTCAGAGCCAGGCAATCACTTACATGGTTTCGCTACCGAAATTCTTTTACCAAAATCAGGCAGCGCATTAACCATAACGCAAGCATCACCGCATCATGCGGTCCTGCAAGACTGGTCTACATCCGCTTGATTTGTCCGGCATGGGCCAGCGCCCGCGCACTGACAGCCAGCACGCGCAGCAGGCCTTCTGAATCTTTGTGGTCGAAGCTGCCTTCACGTTCCATGGATCCGTCATTGCTGAACAGAGAATGAGGTGCGTCCTTAGCTTCGACAAAGGTAATTACGCCTTTATAGAGCGAAACCGTCACCGTCCCCGTCACCAGCTTGACGAGCGGCCCTATGGCTGCCCGTGCCATGCCGGTGCCGACGTCGTTCCAATAGCCTTGATAAATCTGTTTGGCGATATAGAGGCTCATCTGGTCATAGAGTTCCCGTGCACGCCGATCCGCGACCAGCTGCAGCACAAAGGCGAAAACGGTGCAGAGCAGCTCCATGCCTGGCGCTTCATAAACCCCGCGCGACTTCACCCCGACAAAGCGGTTTTCCACCAGATGCAGACCGATACCGACACCATGCCGGCCTGCAATCGCATTGGCCTCTGTGACCGCCGTAAACACATCCACTGGCTTGCCGTTGATGGCGACCGGAATACCGGCTTCAAACCTTATCGATACCGTCTCGGCTTTGTCCGGTGCCTGCTCCGGCCATACGCCCATGCCAGGGGTAACCAACTGCGCCCCGGTACTGAGCGATTCCAGCTTGCCACCCTCATGCGTCAACCCCAGCAGGTTGGCATCTGTCGAATAGGGCTTGTCGCGCGTCGCGGTGATGGGAATGCCGTGTTGCTCACAATATTCGATCATCGGCTGCCGGCCGCCGAAACGATCAAGGAAGGCCTGGTCGCGCCAAGGGGCATAGACCTCCATCTCAGGCATCAGCATATTGGTGATAAGTTGAAAGCGCACTTGGTCGTTGCCGCGCCCGGTAGCGCCGTGGCTCCAAATTTTGATGCCGCGCTTTTTCACTTCGGGCAACAACCCTGCCACAGTGACATGCCGCGCGATACCGGTGGTGTTCCAGTAGCGTCCTTCATAACAGGCCTGTGCCTGCATAACATCGATGCCGGCCTGCGCGATTTGCTGATGCAAGTTAACCGAGACGAAGTCCACGGCTCCCGAAGCGCGCATGCGTTTTTCAATGGCACCGAAATCACTCTCGTCTGGCTGCGCCAGATTTGCCGTAACTGCAACCACCTTGACGCCCAAACCGGTAAGCCAGTGGGTGATGGTGCAGCTGTCCAAACCGCCGGACGCGGCAAAGGCGATGGTTTGACCCTTGAGATCGCTGACATTCATGGCGTTTCCTCCGCAGAAATCGCCGGCATCATAGAGAACAGGGACAAAAGGTCAATCAAACCTTATGATAGTCCCGGTACCAGCGCACGAAATGCTCCAAACCTTCCTTGATGGAGACCTTGGGCTGGAAACCAAAATCGCGGGTACTGGCTGTGATGTCGGCCGAGGATTCCGGCACATCGCCGAGCTGCATCGGCACGCCCTCGGTCACAGCCTTTCTGCCCAACAAGCGCTCCAGGATGGCCACGAAATCCGCCAAGACTTCCACACGCGAATTACCGAGATTGTAAACCCGGTGCGCCGGCTCGCCACTGCTGGCCTGCGGCACATGGTCAATGACCGCGGTCACACCGTTCACGATGTCATCAATATAGGTGAAGTCGCGCTTCATCTGCCCATGATTATAAAGCTGGATCGTCTTACCGCTCAAAATGGCATCGCTGAAAATATAAGCCGCCATGTCAGGCCGCCCCCAGGGGCCGTAAACGCTGAAGAAGCGCAGCCCGGTCAGCGGAATCTGGAACAAATGGGCATAAGCATAGCCAAACAATTCATCGGCGCGCTTGGTGGCAGCATAAAGGGAGATCGGCCGCGTGACCGGGTCTTCCACAGCGAAGGGAATTTTTGTGTTGCCGCCATAGACGGAAGAAGAACTGGCATAAACGAAATGCCTCAACTTCGTCAGCCGCCGCGCGCCTTCCAACAGCACCACCTGCGCTGTGATGTTGGATTCGATATAGGCATAAGGGTTAACCAGCGAATAGCGCACACCGGCCTGCGCCGCCAGATGCACGATGACTTCGATCTCCTGACCATGCCGCGCGAAGACGTCCGCCATCGCCAAATGATCCGCTAAATTGACGCGATGGAATGTAAAACTTTCATAAGCTGCCAGCCGCTTCAGCCGCGCTTCTTTCAGCCGCGTGTCATAATAATCATTGACATTGTCGCAGCCGACAACACGCCGCCCGCCCTGTAGCAGACGTTCCGCCACATGATAACCGATAAATCCGGCAACGCCGGTGACCAATATCGTCATGCGCTACAGACTCCAATAGCGCGCGCCATCCGGCACCTGCGCCGGGCTAAGCGCTGATTTGATATCCGCCAAAACACCGCCAGGCTGTAAGCGCTGCTGCCAGAGTGACCAATTTTCGAGCACCTGGTGATGTGGCACCGCGAGGATGAGTGCATCGAGCGCCGTCAAGTCTGCAGCATCATTCAATATAATGCCATATTCATGCTGGGCATGGGCTGCGTCCGCCAGCGGGTCATGGACGAGCACGGTACAGCCGAAATCCCGAACCGCTGAAATGATCTCTGGCACGCGGCTGTTCCGCAAATCGCGCACATTTTCCTTGAAGGCCAGTCCAAGCACGCCGACACGGGCTCCAGCCTTGAAGCGCCCAGCACTGACCAACAGCTTGACCAGTTTTTCGGCGATGAATTGCGGCATGGAATCATTGATCCGCCGACCAGAGAGAATGACCTGCGGGTGATAACCCAAAGCCTCGGCGCGTGTGGTCAGATAATAAGGGTCGACGCCGATACAG
>CAYOGS010000081.1:0-7539 GCA_964403435.1 uncultured Rhodospirillales bacterium
TCGGTAATCGGTGTGTCGACCACGCGTTTGGCGCCGAATTCCTGCAGTAGCCCTTGGCTGACTTTATAGGCGCCCTGATATTCTGCCACTTCTTCGCCCATCAGGAAGATATTGGGGTCGCGGCGCATTTCTTCTGCCATGCCGTCGCGGATGGCTTCGCGCACCGTCTGCTTGATGTATTTGTCGTACTGCTTTTCCGTCTGCGTTGCAGCGACGGGCATGGCGGCCGGTGCTGGCGACACCAGCGGCACGACATTGGCCGGTGGCGGCGCGACGGGCGCCGCTTTGGGCTGCGCTTCAAGTTTCGGCAGCGGTTGGGGGGCAACTCCGGCCGCTTCGCCTTCCTGTCGCAGCACGGCGATGGGCGTATTGACTGCCACACCCTCAGTGCCAGCGGGAATAAGGATGCTGTCCAACACGCCCTCGTCCACCGCCTCCACTTCCATAGTGGCTTTGTCGGTCTCGATCTCGGCGATGACGGTGCCAGACTTGATGGCGTCGCCCTCCTGCTTCAGCCAGCGGGCGATTTTGCCCTCCGTCATGGTGGGCGACAAGGCAGGCATCAGAATTTCAATCGGCATGGTTGTTTTCCTTCAGCAGGAAATGAAACGTAAAATAATCAGTCCTTCAGCACATCGGTCCACAATTCGGACGGATCGGGTTCAGGGCTTTGCTGCGCAAAATCTGCGGATTGGTTGACGGTCTCGCGGATCTCTTTCTCCATCGCCTTAAGATCATCCTCGGTGGCGATGCGCTCGGCCAAAATCACGCGCCGGATATTCTCGATGGGGTCATGCTGCTCGCGCATCATTTCCACCTCTTCTTTGCTGCGATACTTGGCGGGATCGGACATCGAATGGCCGCGATAGCGGTAGGTCACCATCTCGAGCAGCATTGGCCCCTTGCCCGCGCGGATATGCTCCATAGCGGCCTCGGCCGCGACGCGGACCTTCAGCACGTCCATCCCGTCGACCTTGATGCCGGGAATGCCGAACCCGTTGCCGCGCTGGCTCAAATCGCCGGCTGCGTGCCGGGCCTGGCTGGTGCCCATGCCGTATTTATTGTTTTCGATGACATACAGCACCGGGAGCTTCCACAGCGCCGCCATATTGAAGCTTTCATAGACTTGGCCCTGATTGGCCGCACCATCGCCCATATAAGTGACGCAAACGCCGCCGTCATTCTTGTATTTGTGCGCGAAAGCCAAACCAGTGCCGATGGGCACTTGGGCGCCGACAATACCGTGGCCGCCGAAGAAATTCTTTTCCCGGCTGAACATATGCATCGAGCCGCCCTTGCCGCGCGAATAGCCGCCGATGCGCCCCGTCAGTTCCGCCATCACGCCGCGCGCATCCATGCCCGCCGCCAGCATATGACCATGATCGCGGTAGGACGTGACGACCGTGTCCACACTGGTCTGCGCCGCCTGGATGCCGACAACCACTGCTTCTTGCCCGATATAGAGGTGGCAGAATCCACCGATCAGACCCATGCCATAAAGCTGCCCCGCCTTTTCTTCGAAGCGGCGGATGAGCATCATGTCGCGGAAATACTTTTTATAATCGCTGATCATCATCATCGGCTGATCGCTAACGAGCTTGATTTGGTTGAGAGGCTTGCCGAACTGCATCGCGCTGACTCCCGCAATAGGGTGAAGGATGACGTTCTCTGCCGGCAGGCAGGCATGACGGTGCAGGGTTCTTAGTGTACCGTGGGTTCAAGCCTTCTATCCTGCATGGTCTTGGGTTCCGCTCTGCCGAGCCCGTCCGGCGAACCGGCACGGTTTAGAATTGCTGCATCAAGTAAAGCGCCTGACAAAAATTTGCAAGCGCCGATCGCATTCTACACGCCATTCCGCGCAAGATAAATTATTATGATTGCCAAGGCCTTAAGCGGCGTTACTTGCTGCGGTGCAGCAAGTCAGGATTCGCCTGCGTTTCCTGTTGCAAGGGCGTCAAAACTATCATTTCTTCCGGTTTCACCATATTGAGCTGGCTGCGGATTTGCTCATCCAGCAAATCGGGGTCAATGCTGGCCGGGCGCAAGCGCCGCACCTTAGCTTCCAGCGCCAGACGTGCTGCCTGCGTCGCGCTCAAATCCGCTTTGGCTACACGTAAATCACTTTGCACATGCAGCAAAGCCATGACGCCGCGCTCGCCCTGCAACGTCATGCAGACGAAATACAGAAACACCATCGCCATCATCAGGCCCAGCACCAGGCCGCGGGCGTTTTTATCGAGCCAACTGCGGATCACGACTTTAACCCATGCAAAAACACGGCGATTCTAACGCAAAGCGATTCGCTTGCGAAGCAGAAAAAGCTATGTCCCACAACATCGCCGGAAT
This sequence comes from uncultured Rhodospirillales bacterium, assembly GCA_964403435.1. Taxonomy (GTDB): domain Bacteria; phylum Pseudomonadota; class Alphaproteobacteria; order UBA9219; family RFNS01; genus JAGOHT01. The sequence continues at coordinate 2,347 of CAYOGS010000081.1, forward strand.
ATCCCGCCCGAACGTGGCGAAAATGACTCGCCGAGCGTAAGTCCAGCCACCTTACACGTGTTGAGATAGCTTCGCTAAAATCTTGGCCAACTGTAGCAACGACTTTTCTGCCCTAGGCTGCACGAATTGAACCGTACGCTTCAACGGATCCATTCATCGAGCCATGACATGAAATAAGGTCAGCAGACCTTGGACATCTGGCAGCCGAAACGTGCCTGGTCACCCAATTCACCGGCGATGCGGATAAGTTGGTTATATTTCGCCAAACGGTCGGAACGGGAGAGCGAACCAGTCTTGATCTGACCGCAATTGGTGGCGACGGCCAAATCGGCAATCGTCGCATCCTCGGTTTCGCCGGAGCGGTGCGACATGACGGCGCGATAGCCCGCCTTGTGCGCGGTTTCCACCGCCTCCAGCGTCTCTGACAAGGTGCCGATCTGGTTGACTTTGACCAGAATGGCGTTGGCCAAGCCTTTTTCAATGCCATCACGCAGCCGCGCCGGATTGGTGACGAACAAATCATCGCCCACCAACTGGATTTTCTTGCCCAAAGCGTCGGTCAGCAGCTTCCAGCCTGCGAAATCATCCTCCGCCATGCCATCCTCAATGGAGACGATGGGGAATTTACCGCACAGGCCTTGGTAATAGGCGACCATCTGTTCCGGGCTGAGCACTTTGCCCTCGCCTTCCAGATGGTATTTGCCGTCCTTGAAGAATTCGGTAGCTGCGACATCGAGCGCCAGCACAACGTCGTCGCCCGGCTTGAAGCCGGCTTTTTCCACCGCCTTGACGATGAAGTCCAACGCGGCTTCGGACGAGGCGAGGTTGGGCGCGAAGCCACCTTCGTCACCCACGGCCGTATTATGCCCGGCGTCCTTGAGCAGTTTTTTCAGGGTATGGAAAATCTCCGCCCCGACACGGATAGCGTCCGCGATATTGCCTGCCCCCACCGGTAGGACCATGAATTCCTGTACGTCGATCGGGTTATCCGCATGAGCGCCGCCATTGATGATATTCATCATCGGCATCGGCAGCAGCGAAGCCGCAGCGCCGCCGACATAGCGATAAAGCGGCAAGCCGGTCTCTTCTGCCGCCGCCTTGGCCACCGCGAGGCTCACTCCCAATATGGCGTTAGCGCCCAGGCGCGATTTGTTGGGCGTACCATCGAGTGCGATGAGCATTTTATCAAGCGCCAGCTGCTGGGTCGCATCCTCGCCCAAAATCGCGTCGGCAATTTCGCCTTCCACGGCCTCGACTGCTTTCAAGACGCCCTTGCCGAGATAGCGCTTCTTGTCGTTATCGCGCAGTTCCACGGCCTCATGAGCGCCAGTAGAAGCGCCAGATGGCACGGCAGCGCGGCCGGTGGCGCCACTTTCCAGTGTGATATCCACCTCCACGGTCGGGTTACCCCGGCTGTCAAGAATTTCGCGCGCGATGACGTCAACGATTGCGGACATAGATAACCCCTTGGGATTCTGCGGTGTGAACGGGCAATTCATACAGGGTCAGACAGCTGGGGGCAAGCGGACGACCGGAAGAATTTACGGCTTAGCCGCAGAGTCTCAATTTTCTACAATATCGATGCGATCCGGCGCGCCGGACGGTACATTGGCGCCCAGGGCGCGGAGCCGCACCTGCTCGCTGCCGGCGCCGCCCAGCATCAGGGCATCCCGCACCGCCAAAGCGCGGTTGAGCGAGAAACGCCGAGCGGCGCGGGCATCGCGCTCCGGCGTCAAACTGGCATAGGCCGTAACCGTGACCCGCGCCAAGCGGTTGACGGCCAACTTCTTTCCTAGCATTTCCAAGCGCTGAAAGGCTTCATCGGATGGCTCGACGGCATCTTGCGCCAGCATGAGTTCCGTCAAGTCTTCCTCCAGAAAGCCGCGCAGTGGCGTCATATTCGCCGTCAAGGCGGCGCCGGCTCGGATGGGCGGCTCAGGACGATAGTCCACAACACCTGGCACAGGATCATGGTTCAAGGCCAATGTCTCCAGCCGCGGCGTGACGAGCGCCGCCACGCTGAGCTGTTCACCTTGAAAAATCGTTGTCGTCGTCATGAGAGATTCCGGCAAACGCGGTGTCGTCAACGTAGGCGCAGCCGATGCTGGCACGGCAGTCTGGACAGGAACTTGCTCGGTTTGTTCGGCTGCCGCCGGCGTGACCGCAGCGGCCAGCAAGGCAAAGCATTGTGCCGCTGGCAAATCCTCATCCGACGCACACTCCCATTGCCAAGGACCTTGACCAATGACGGCACCAGGCTGGCCATGGGCACACAAATCAGCCAAGGGCATTGCCCGATGCGTATTGCCTGAGGCGGCACCGCATAAAGGCGGGTGCTGTTCCGGCACCGATGACGCCGCGGTTTGTTCCGTGCTGGCTTCAATGGGGCGCGGCGTTCGGGTGCGCCGCCGAACTGGCGGCCGACGTTCCGCAACGGCGGCGACCATTACCTCTGGTTCGGGGTCGACGTTCGTTGCCGCCGCATCCGGTTGCCGCGCCGCTAACAACTCAACTTCCTGGTTGGCTGCGGCTAAAATGGTCGTGTCGGAAGGCGCCATACAGTTGTTGCTCAACCAGACATCGCGCCGGATACCGCCGGCATGGTCACGCTGCGTTTCACCGACGACAATGCCAAGATAATCCGCCGGATAACCCATCGCGGCACAATCGCGCTGCCAGGGCACGATATCAATTACGCCCATCGGCGCCCGGTCATCCGTTGTTTCCGCCCGCGCGGCCAGCAATCCAGCTTGCATAGGCACGCTGCCGATTTTGGTGGGTTCAATGGCTTGCGCTTTGACCACAAAGCCGCGCACGACCTGCAGCGGCGGCATAGATGCCGCCACCGGCGTGACTCCCAGCAGCAAGCCACTCAACGGCAGCGCAGTACAAAATATTCTCCGGCGTGTTAACATGCCTCACCCTGATGGCCAGGAATGAGTCTGAGGCATGATGGTTAACCGATGATAAACAACTTAAGCTCCCCATTTTCCCAGACTAGGAATCGCGGAACAGAAGGCTTGGAGCTCGGAATTTTCACTTAACGGTTTTATGGGTTTCTATTGTGCTTTTGTTGAACAGTCCCTTGGGGTCTTGCGTAGTCTTCCTGTCTTCTTTGACGTGCTTGCGTCCCTGCTCATCATAATAGACTTCTGTCGTGCGCTTTTCCTCATGTGACGTTCCCTGAGGGTCTGTCGAACGCGAGGTATGCTCATACAACCCCGGAGGAGTTGGATTGGGTGCCTCATGCATACAGCCCGAGAGGGTGATCATGCCAAGAGGCAAGCACAACGATGCCAGCGGTAGTCTCATTTTCATCATTTATTCCCTGATAAGGGTGCTATCGGAGCACCGATCGAATGAGAGTGCCGCCCGTCATGCCGTGACGTTTCGCGCCCGGCATGACGAGCAGACAGAGCGGATTAAGCGGCAGCGGCGCGCTTACCATGATCCTGTGCCTTCGTGCACTGCTCTTGGGCGTTCTTAGCGTGTTCGGCCGCTTTGGTCTTATCACCGCTCTCGCAGCTGCTAGCAGCGTGACGATGGGACTCGGCGGCGCTGTTGCAGCACTCGGCCGCTTTTGTGTGGTGTTCGGCACTGCCGCCTGTTTTAGCGCCGGCGGCTGACTTCTGTTCTGCTGGGGATGACTGCATTTTGATCTCCTGATCGTTATGTCATGTTGACTACGGCATTGATAGTCGCCTCGGCATAAGGATGCTGTATGGACGATCAATTGCATCATAAGAAGTACGTTTAGCCAAAGGCAGTTGCAGACAAGTCTGCCTGCCCTCCACACCATTTTAGCTCACGCAGGGATTGGAACTCTGCCTGCTTATGCAGCCTGCTGCTGGCTGCAGTGCTGCGCGATATAGGCCGTGAAGGCGGTGCGCAACGCCTGATAGACAGGCCCTTTGGTGGTGTGCGGGAGATGGTGGCTGTCTATCACCCCGACAGGCATTAACTCGGCTATGCTGCCAGTGGTGAAGGCTTCCGTCGCCCAAGCAAGTTCGACGGGCAGTAAATCGCGCTCCGCCACTGAAACCCCAACCGTCTGTGCCAGATGCAGCACAATCTTGCGGGTGATGCCGTGCAGCATGCCCCGCTCCGGTGTGACAAGCATGCCATCCAGCACACAGAAGAAATTACTGCGTGTCGCTTCCGTCACATAGCCGTCACGATGAGTAAAGAGGATATCATCCCACTCAGCGCCAGCCACCTGCCGTGCTGCATAATAACCCAACATATAGTTGGTGGACTTCACTTGCGGCAATTCACGCTCAAAGGGCACAGTCTTCAATCGCTGGCCACGATGATAATGCTGTGTACCATAGGGTGCTTCCGGGTGATGCACCGTCACGGCATCTTCCATAATCAGCAGATGGGGTGTGAAGCCAGCGCAGGCCGCGAAACTGATGCCGCTCGGCTGCTCGCATTCGCCAGCCGTGAGATAAAATTTGATAGCGCTGTGCGGCAGAGCGTTGCGGCGAATGATCTCCCGCGCGACCTCCCCCAGTGCGGCGACCGGCTGCGGCAAAGCGATGCCCAGGGTTTGCGCCCCGGCGGCCAAACGCGCCAAATGATCATCAAGGTGAAAGGGCATTCCTCCATAAACGCGCCCCAACTCGAAAACAGCAATGCCGCGCGCGAATCCGAAATCGGCCGGATTGACCTTCAGTTCCGCCCGCTCGACAAACTGGCCGTCAAAATAAGCAACCGGCATCACTTCCTCCATGCGAACAGGGCAATTCCACCCATTATAACGTTCCTTTAGCATGAAATACGGCCTTTGTGCAGCCCTGCCGCGTCAGCCAACGTTCGGCAAAAAAAGAGTTGCATCAGCCGTTTGGCAAACTATCATCCGGCCTTCCTAATCCGGCCGAAACAGCCGGGCGCCCCAGTGGTGGAATTGGTAGACGCGGCAGACTCAAAATCTGTTGTCTTTGCGGACGTGGGGGTTCAAGTCCCTCCTGGGGCACCAAGTATCTGTTTTAAGAAGTCCAAGAACTTCTACAAAACATCGAATTGATAAGGAAAATTGAGGTTTCTAGTCCAGAGCGGTTTAGGGCCGTCTCTTGCCATCCAGAAAAATTGGGGGTATCGTTGGGGGTATCGGACAGGCAGGGACTTGAACCAGATGCCGCTCACCGACGTAAAGATTCGCAACGCAAAATCTGCGCCGCAGCCCTATAAGCT
>CAYOGS010000082.1:0-7516 GCA_964403435.1 uncultured Rhodospirillales bacterium
CCTCCACCGTGAGGCCGAGGTCAAGCGTAGCGTTCACCGCAGCCTGCATGAAAAACGTGCCGATACGGTTGGCGATGAATCCCGGCGTGTCCTTACAGCGCACAATGCCCTTGCCCATGCGCCGGTCAATGAAATCGCCAACCGCCAGCACGGCGTCATGCCGTGTCTGCGGCCCCAGCACCAGCTCGATCAGCCGCATATAGCGCGGCGGATTGAAAAAATGGGTAATCAGAAAGTCCTTGGCGAACTGTTCGCTCTGCCCGCCGGTTAGCACCGCCAGCGGAATAGTGGAGGTATTAGAGGAGACGATAGAGCCATGTTTACGCACCGCGTCAATCTTGCGGTAGAGGTCACTTTTGATCTGAGGGTTTTCCAGCACCGCTTCGACGATCCAATCCACCTCCGCCAACTTGGGCAAATCGTCTTCCAGGTTGCCGGGTGTCACCAGCTTCGCGGCTTTACTGCTCATAAAGGGCGCCGGATCCATTTTTTGCAGCTTCTCCAGCGCGGCTTTTGCCAGGAAGTTCTTGTCCGGCTTGTCCTTCAGCACGATGTCCAGCAGCAGCACTGGAATGCCGGCATTGGCGACTTGCGCCGCAATCTGACTGCCCATCACGCCGGAACCCAGCACGGCAACTTTTTGGATGTTTTGCGTCATATCTCAAACCTGCCTTAAACGGATTCCAAAATCGTTGCTATCCCTTGCCCGCCGCCGATGCATTGGGTGGCCAGCGCGTAGCGTTTGCCTTCGCGTTGCAGCAGCGCCGCGGCTTTGCCAGTGATGCGCGCGCCGGTGGCACCGAGCGGATGACCAAGAGCGATGGCACCGCCGTCCAGATTGATCTTGGTGATGTCCAGGTTTAAATCGCGGATACAGGCCAGAGATTGCGACGCGAAGGCCTCGTTCAACTCGATGATGTCAATATCCTTAGCTGTCAGGCCTGCGCGCGCCAGTGCCTTTTGCGTCGCCCCTACGGGACCGATGCCCATGATGTCTGGGGCGCAGCCAGCTACCGCAATGCTCTTGATCCGCGCCAGGATGGACAGCTTGTGAGTTTTTGCGAAATCCTCGCTGGTCACAAGGGTCGCCGCCGCGCCGTCGGTGAGCGGGGAAGCGGTGCCGGCGGTAACGCTGCCTTTTTCGTCGAATGCCAGCTTTAGTTCTGCCAGCTTGGCTTGATTAGTGTCTGGCCTGATGCAGCCATCTTCCGTCACCGCGCCGATAGCTATAATTTCGTCCCTGAATCTACCGGCGACCTGCGCTGTCGCGGCGCGCTGGTGGGAGATGACGGCGAATTGCTCTTGCTCGGCGCGGCTGATGCCGTATTTCTTGGCCACATTCTCCGCCGTTTCACCCATGCTCATATAGGCACCGGGCATGGTGGCGGCCAAAGCCGGATTTGGCATTGGATTGTAGCCGGACATAGGGATGCGCGACATGGATTCAACGCCGGCGCAGATGAAGGCCTCGCCCGCACCCATTTGGATGGCACCTGCCGCGCTGTGGATGGATTGCATGGAGGAGCCGCAGAATCGGTTGATGGTGACGCCCGCAACGGATTGTGGCAGCCCAGACAACAGCACCACTAGTCGTGCCACGTTCAGCCCTTGCTCACCTTCCGGAAAGGCGCAGCCCAGAAGCAAATCCTCAATCAGCATGGGGTCAACCCCGCTGCGCTTGACCAGTTCTTTTACCACCGTGGCCGCCAGATCATCCGGCCGCACCTTGGCCAGAGCGCCTTTATGAGCGAAATGTAGCGGCGAACGGACATAACCGGCGATGACGACAGGCTTCATGCCAGACTCCTTGCGAAAATACGTCCTGAAATCCCGCGCCGAGAGTGGGCGGGAAGGGTTTAAGAAAGTGTTAGGGAATCTAGCGCATTTGCCGGCGCCGCGCCAGCCTTGCCGGGGACGTTCCAGCGCTTTATCATTCCGCGATGAACCCAATGCGATTCACTATCCATCTGCGCGAAACGCTATTTCAAGGCTATTTCCGCATTGACCGGCTGCATTTGACGCATGACCGATTTGACGGCGGCATCATGCCGCGTTTTACCCGCGAAGTGCTTGAGCGAGGCCATGCCGCGGCGGTGCTGCCCTATGACCCGCTGACCGATCATGTGCTGCTGATCGAGCAGTTCCGCCCCGGCCCGGTGCTGACGCAAGACTCGCAGCCTTGGCTGATCGAGATCATCGCCGGGATCATTGATGCCGGCGAATCACCCGAACAGGTTGCCGCGCGAGAAGCACAGGAAGAAGCCGGCTGCGTGCTGGAGGAATTGCTCCATGTGCAGGAATGCTATGTGAGCCCCGGATGCAACAGCGAGTATTGCACCATATATGTCGGCCGCGCCAATCTGGACGGCGCGGGTGGCACATTCGGCCTCAGCAATGAGCATGAGGATATCCGCACCTATGTGCTGCATCTGGACGAAGCGATTGAATGGTTGGAACTGGGGCGCATTCGCACCGCGCCCGCCATCATCGCGCTGCAATGGCTGGCGCGCCACCGCAAAACCTTGCGTGGCCGTTGGCTGAACGACGCTACCTGAAAGGATTATCTCCATGATCAAAGGCTTCGCCTGCAACAACCCGCGCGCGCCGGTTAGTGCTTTCAGTTATGACGCCGGCACGCTGGGCGACAATGAGGTGGAGATTAAAGTCACCCATTGTGGCATCTGCCACAGTGATGTGCATTTGATCGACAATGATTGGGGTATCAGTCGCTATCCCTTTATTCCCGGACACGAAATCGTCGGCACCGTGGCGGCCAAGGGTAAGAACGTCAAACTCACTCTCGGCGAACGCGTCGGACTAGGCTGGCAATGCAACAGTTGCAGCACTTGTGAATTCTGTCGCGCCGGCATGGAAAACCACTGCAAACAAAACCAGCCTACCTGCGTGGCGCATCATGGTGGCTATGCTGATGGCGTGCGCGCCGATGCGCGCTTCGTCATCCCCATTCCTGCCGCGCTGGACAGTGCCGCCGCGGCGCCGTTGCTGTGCGGCGGGGTCACGGTCTTCACGCCACTCCACGTCCATAATGTCCAAGCTGATGCCAAAGTCGGTGTCGTCGGCATCGGTGGGTTGGGTCACCTGGCGTTGCAATTCGCCAAGGCGCGCGGCTGCATCGTCACTGCAATTTCTACCAACGCGAAGAAGGAGGCGGAGGCGCGCCGCTTCGGTGCCAGCGCTTTTTTATTGAGCAATGATCGCGCAGCCTTGGAGGCGGCAAAAAGCAGTTTCGACTTTATTCTCGTCACTGCCAGCGCAGATGTTGACGTGCCCCAGCTGTTGGACTTGCTGCGGCCACGCGGCAAGCTCTGCGTCGTCGGTGCCCTGCCTAGCCCGATGCAGGTGAGCGCCGGTCAGCTCATCCACGGCGACAAGAGCGTTGTCGGCAGCAATATCGGCGCGCCGGAAGTTATCCGCCTGATGCTGGAAACGGCGGCAAGCCATGGCGTAGCAGCAAAGATCGAAACGATGCCGATGTCAGAGGCCAACGCAGCGCTAGATAAGGTGCGCGCCGGCCAGGCACGCTATCGCATCGTGTTGGAGAATTGAGTGGCTGTCGCTCTGCCGTCATCACTGGTGACGCCCGCTTGGCTAAACAGCCATCTCGGTCAGGTTAACCTGCTGGATGCCACTTTCGCCATGCCCGGCAGCGGCAAACATGCCGGCGTGGATTATGCACTCCAGCATATCCCTGGCGCGCAATTTTTTAACATCGAAGAGATCGCAGACCCCGATAGTGAATGGCCGCATATGCTGCCGATGGCGGATGAATTTGCTACGGCGTTGGTAACGCTCGGTTTCGACGAGAATCTTCCCACGGTAATTTATGACGACGGCAGCACCATGGGTGCATGTCGCTGTTGGTGGATGCTACGAGTCTTTGGTTATGACAGCGCCGCATTGCTGGATGGCGGATTGCCAGCATGGGAAAAGGCTGGTCATGCCGTGACTGACGCTGTGACACCGGAAAGTGCAGGCGCATTCACACCGAATTTCCGGACGGAACTGGTCTGGGACAAGCGACAAGTGCTGGAAAATATGCAGCGCGGCGATACCGTGCTGCTGGATGCACGCAGCCCACAACGTTTCAAAGGTGAAGCGGCGGAGCCGCGTCCCGGCTTGCGGCGCGGGCATATTCCAGGCGCCTTGAACGTGCACTACGCGACGTTGCTGGACGCAGAGACGAAATGCTTCAAGACGCCAGTTGCGCTACGAGAGGTAATCTCGCAAGCAGGAATTCACGAGAGTGAACCGCTCGCTGCTACCTGTGGTAGCGGCATCAGCGCCTGCGTGATCGCTTTTGCCCTGCATTTATTGGGGAGAAGTGATGTTCCAGTCTATGACGGCTCCTGGGCGGAATGGGGCGCCAGCGCCGGCAACCCCATCATGCAAGGGCCGGCACAACGGCTGCAACCGCCGCGTGATTAACTGCCTTTTACAAGGCTGAAAATTTCTTTTGACAAAAGCGATTAGTTTCGCTTAGGCTAACCTTATTGAGGCCACTGGCTTCACGCGGGATTTGAGGGGCAGCTTGCACCGCGTTACCAAAGCTAAAGCGCTACAGGCGTCAAACCCTGTAGGCCCGTGGATGTGGCTTACAATGGGTTTTTCAGATGGCGCTATTTTCACTTTCAGACACAACCGACAAAGTATCAACGGGTGCAAGATTTGCGCCTGCTGAGACGTTACCGGCTTTTCTGCCTTCGCCCGGCAATCCCGGCGCCTGGCAGCAATTGCGGCAGGCGGCCAGGGTCGTCACTACACGACTGGGTCTGGCGCGCAAGCCGGCGCCAGCTCCGGCACCGGAGAGCACGACGGTCTATGCCTTCCTGAAACGCGATACACAATATCCGCAATTCACGGCGGAAAGCACCGTGGCCCATTTGGCCAAAGGTACTGCGGACAGCCAGGTGCCGCCCCAGGAGCATTTGTTGAACTATCTGCGCCCGCAGCGGTTGGCTATAGAAGCCGTTACGCTTGGGCAGGATCAGGCGCTGAAAATCGAGATTCCACGCTGGAAGGATGCCAAGGCCATTCGCCAGCGCCTTTCCATCTTTCACCCGGGTGCAATCAGCAAGGTGATTGACGCGCCGCCTGCGACACACGCGGCGCAGACCGCTACGCGACCAGCCGGACAAACCATTCAGGCAGCATCCATTACCGCCCGAATGTGACGCAGGAATTGCGAGCCGCCATGCGGCAAAACGAATTTGTATAAACAATTTTTAAAGGACTGCCCAGGTTTCGGGCAGGTTGGGTATGATAGTGGTTTCTGCTTTGGTGACGACACGACACGCACATAACTCGCCCGCCCTCGCGCCAGAATTGGCGGGGGGCGGGTATCTTCTTACCCCCAACACCTCCCGCATTCAGGAATTTAAGCAGGCGGGCGCAGCGCTGACGCGCAACGCGCCGCAACTGGTCGGCCGCATCCCGAACGCCAAAGAATTTGGCGAAGGCGACGATATCTATGGCTCCATGTATGTCATCAAATACGCCGGCAGCGACAAAGTCATGTTGCCAGCCCGCGACAAGCCATTCCTCGCCACCGTGCAGGACATGATTGACCGTGAATATGCACTGGGCAAGGCGCATGATCTGGTGTTTGCTTTGCGTCCTTCGCGGCACACGGCGGCAGCGGGCGAAGCGCATCAACGCCACATCCCGGGCTGGCACCGGCATCCTGACTGGGGGAAGCACCGCGTGCAGACCGCCGCCAACCGGATGGCCACGCAATTCGTGCGCGACGGCAAAGTTATCGCGGGTACCAACAACAGCGTGGTGATGTTTGATCAAGACACCGAACATCGCACACCAACGGCCGCAGTGGCAACACGGCGCACCTTCCTGGCCTTCATGGCACTAGAGGACGACGTCGCCACCCGCAAATTCCGCGGCGGCGAGTATGTGAACCCGGCCGAGCGGCTGCTCATGCGCCAGCCCTATCAGTCTTATGACCAGAATGTTCTCGAACAGCACTGGCTAGAACGCGGCGCGCAGATCGTCGCGCAACAGCAAGCCAAACGGCCGATACGTCACGTCCCGCCACACTTCATCCCCGTAGCCCAAGCTTAACTGGAGAGCGTCATGAGCGAACCCTATCTAGGCACCCACATCGTCCACCTCACCGACACCACAGACGATAACGCGACACTCAAAATCCGTGGCGCCTATGCCCGGCATAAAGGCCGGCTTGGCATCCATGCCGATGTGGACGTGGTGGCTGCCACCAACACCCTGCTGGTAGGCACCAAGGCGTCGGAACTCATCACCAACACGGAGCGCCCAGACCGGCTTATTATCGCCGTCAATGTCGCACCACCGGACAAAAAAGACGGCACCACAGACAATGCGCGACGGCCATTCTACATCGCTGATTTGGGCAATGGCGTCACGGTGGGTGGCACCGTCACAGGACTTGAATTTTCCTATATCCGGCCGCTGATCAAGGACTTCTATGAACTGACCACCACCAATTCCAAAGGCAGCCAGTTCCGCTCTTTGGAGATTTTGCCGGAAGCGGTGCTAGGCTTCGCCGACGCGAAACGTCGTGGCGAACTGATTGCCGATGGCACGTTGAAGCAAGTGCGAAATATTGACGCTATCGTGCCCGCCGTGCCCGACCGCACGCATGTGATGGAAGTGGACAATTTCAACAATGTCAAACTGTGGGTCACGCAGCGCGACAAAGCCGCTTTGGCTGCCGCCGCCGAAGCCAAGCGCGATGTGCGTGTGACTTTCGCCGAATATTCGGTGGAATTGCTGGCGGCCAAGACCATTGAGAAGCATGCCCCCGATCCCAAGCATGTGTTGACGCCATTTGCCGCCCTGGCGACGCCAACACTTTTCAGACCGCCGCTGGGCACCAATCTGGTTGCCCTGAGTTCCAGTTCACGGCGGTCCGACGGCGAGGTCGTGCCCATCATCGCCACGATGCGCGAATTCCCGGCTGAGACAAAGCCGAACTATCCGGTGCCACGCGTCGGCGCAGCTGTGGAGCTGGCCTTCGGCGCACCGCGCTAAACACCACTGGTAATTATTTTAAAACCAGAACAACACGGTGGCAGGAAAAACAACTGCACCCACGAACATGAAAAACGTTAAAAATAGCGCAGCGCCGTGTTGAGTAATTTTTTGCAGCGACATTGGCAGGCGTCCAACCACCCGGTTCCCTGATTGTAAAATGCCGCGCGTCGGGTGAAACCATACACAAGCGCAATATATTCCCCAGGGTATTGTAATGAGCAGGATCAGCGCCACGGAACCCGTCGCCACAAGTGGCGGAGAAACAGGAAATGGCTCATTCGGTGCAAGTGACAATGCAAACATTGCAGAACCCGCCGCGACAAACGGACACATGCCCAGCCACCATCGAATGGCATGGAACCGCTCGGCGACGTTGGTCCAGAACTTTAGAAACATCGCTCTGGCGATACGCGTCAGGCTAGACGAAGTTCTTGACGTAAGCGGACAGGAAGTTCTTTAGCTTGTCTTCTGT
>CAYOGS010000083.1:0-7500 GCA_964403435.1 uncultured Rhodospirillales bacterium
GGATTGTACGAGCGTCTGATCGTCGCTCACCAGCCGGGCGCCTTGCGCCATCAGTTGCAGCGCCAATGACGATTTGCCGCTCTGCGCCGGTCCCAAGATGAGAACGCCGCCTCCCTCGTCGGGCAGAACAACGCAGCTGGCGTGAAAAGGATGTGAGGTCATTCCCCGCACGGTGACGGGGTGGGGTTGGAAAGTCAAGCCAACCCGAACCGAACGTTTTTTGTCTCTTGTGTCGCCGGTTAGGCCAGAATATCGAGCAGACTCTGCTGTCTTTCGCCGTCCAGCTTCAGCACGGCGGCGTTGGCACGATAGTCCAGCGCGCTCAGCTTGGCCTCGACCAAGGCGCGCGTATCATCTGCGCCGGTGGCCGGCGCGGTGGCGATAGTTTCGGCTGCTTTAGTAAAACGTTGTGCCGCTTGGGCCAGCCCGTCCAACGCAGTGTTGCTGATCGTCGTCATGCTTGCAGTATAACGCAGCAGCGTTAAGCTTTTCTCAACGCCTATGCGCTTGAGTGCCTGCCTGGCTTGATAACGGCGCATGTCGTGTAAGCCTTGAATTAACGGGTCATTCAAACATCGCTGATACGGTTGCACCATCAAACCAGCCGTTTCAGTTAACGCGAGTAGCAGGGAAACAACATGGCGCACGGACCAGAACAGCAGACCTTCGTCGCCGGCACCACGGATGAAACCCTGGATCGTCTCGTAGCCATGACCAACCAAACCAACCTGGTGGCCTTGGATAAAACCCTGTCGGCTATTCGCCGTGCCCAGGGCAGCTATGCCGGGGCCGCCGCCCGCGTCGGGTCTATTGGTGAACGTATCCTGCGTGCTGCGCAGGAAGTGGGCATGACCCTGCCCCCCAGCCAGCGGCATGGTTAAGTCCAGGGTAGCATTAACATAATCTAAACATCTTCGCCGTTCAGGCCAAAATCCAGCGCCACGATTAATCTCTGCACACCAAAATGTGGGGAGAATTTTTGCGTTTTATTTTCAGTCAAGAACATGTAATCTCTCCTTAACCAAATGACGCAGCCAAGGAGCTACCCATGTCAGGATTTTCTACTAAGCCAGCCCCACTCACGGGTTTTGAAATTGTTCGTGATTTCAAGGGTGTGGGCGATGTAATCATTTTCAAGCGCGACCTGCCTGCACCTAAAGACGAACTGATCATTTTAGCGTCAGCCGTTCCAGGAAAAGCAGAAGATTTTCAGCGCAACCGCCCGGATGATGCTGCGGTCATGCGCCGCGCTGCTCAGGCCTATCAGCAGCAATTGGTCACAACCTAATCTGATAGCACCATAGCGAACGAATTGAGGCTGCCGACAACATGATTGTCGGCAGCCTTTTTCTTTGCCGCGACGGAACAATGCGCTGTGCAACGTTCTCCAACATGGGTGATGCACAACAACGACGCGGTGAAACGATAAAAAAATGGGTGTTGGCCACAATGATTGCCAGCATCCTGTCATTGTCGGCGTGCGCTGCTGGCGGCAAGGAACAAACAACCGGCACGTCCCTGCACACCATGCAATCCGGCGGTCGGGAACGTGTCTATACTCTCCATGTGCCGCCCAAACTGCCCGCGGATCGTCCCGTGCCGCTCGTCTTGATGCTCCATGGCGGCGGAAGCACGCCGGACTATGCGGAGCGCGACAGCGGCTTCAGCGCTCTGGCCGACCGTGAACAATTCCTGGTGGCTTACCCGGCCGCTTACCAAAAAAGCTGGAATGATGGCCGTGCGGTGCAATCCATCGCCGCGCAGCGTGCAGGCGTGGACGACGTTGCTTTCGTCGCCGCGGTGATTGACGACATCGCGCGTCAGCACCACATTGACCCCAAAAGTATCTACATCACCGGCATCAGCAATGGCGGCATCTTTTCACATTATCTAGGCGCCAGGCTGGCATCGCGTATAGCCGCCATCGCCCCGGTGGCTGGCGGTATCGCGGATCTGTTTACGGGTCAATTCGCCCCGGCCGCGCCTGTGGCTGTCCTGCTCATCCACGGCACGGATGACCCGTTGGTGCCGTATGCCGGTGGTGCGGTCACGGTGCTATGGCCATGGCAGCGCGGCCGTGTGTTGGGTGTTGACGCTTCCGCGGCCCGTTGGGTCACGGCCAATGGCGCCAACGCATCACCGCGCCTGTTGGATACGCTGAATAAGCTGCCGGATGATGATTGCAGCGTGGAGCGGCGCGTGTATGACGGTGGCAATGCCGGCACGGTGGTCGCGGTCTATCGACTGGTCGGCGCCGGCCACACTTGGCCGGATGGCAAGCAATATCTGCCTTCCGCCTTCATCGGCACCGTCTGCCGCGAATTCAACGGCGCCGCAGAGATTTGGAACTTTTTCCGCCACCACCCCAAGCCGTGAGTGCTAATGCGTCTGTTTGGCCATAAGTAGCTTTTGCACGAGCGCGATGGGATCATCGGCGGCGACGCCAAGTTCAAGGGTGCCAGCGCGGTGCATGGCGCTATAAATCAAAGCAACCTGTTCCAATGTCATGCCGCTGGCCGTTACACCCGCCGCCAGCATGCTCGCTGTGGGTTGTCGCGGCAAGAGGCCATAACCAGCTTCGGATATTAGCTTGGTAACCTTGAGGGCGGTAGCAAAAGGCGAATTGTCATCCTGATCCGTATCCATCTGTGCCCTCCTGAGTGTGATACCCGTTGAGCTGCAACAGTCATGCCAGCGGCGTTAAGCCGGAAAACCATCAGAAATCATGATGTTGACTATTGTGGTGTTGTGAAATCTCTTTGCCAAAATGCCTGCGTGCGGCATGATGCATTGCAAACTGCAGAGCCACGCCAAACAACCAAAGCTGATGGTTAGCGATGTTTAACCTTTATGCCTGCCTGCGCCCGGCGCTCTTTCTGCTTGAAGCAGAACAAGCACATCGCTTGGCCGTGCGGCTGGTCGCCGCCGGCGTGGTGCCGACTGCGCCGATGGCCGACCCCATTCTCGTCAGTACCGTGTGGGGACGCTATTTCCCCAATCCGATCGGTCTGGCCGCTGGCTTCGACAAAAATGCCGAGACGCTGGCGCATATTCACCGGCTCGGCTTCGGCTTCGTTGAGGCCGGCAGCGTCACGCCCAAGCCGCAAGTCGGCAATCCACGGCCGCGCGTTTTCCGTCTGCCGCAGCAGCGCGCCGTCATCAACCGCTATGGCATGAATAACGAAGGATTGGCGGCGTTCACGGCGCGCATCAAGCACTGGCGCAGCGGCGGCCATGGTGCTGCCGCGCGTAAAATCCTGGGCATCAATGTCAGCCCCAATAAAGACGCCGTGGACGGGCCGCGCGATTATGTGACCTGCATCACCGCTTTGGCGCCCTATGCCGATTATATGGTGATGAACATTTCCTCGCCCAACACACCTGGTCTGCGCGGGCTGCAGAACCGCACGGAGTTGACGGAGCTGCTTACCGCCGCCAAGACCGCGCGCGACGCGGCAACGGAGCGGCCGCCGCTCCTGGTGAAAATTGCACCTGATTTGACGCCGGAGATGTGCAGCGACATCGCCGAGGTAGCGCTGACCGCCGGCGTTGACGGCATGATCGTCACCAACACCACTACGGCGCGGCCGGATTTTTTGCCCGAGCGCTTCAAGCAGGAGGCCGGCGGCCTCTCCGGCGCGCCGCTTTTCGCGCCGGCCACGGCTATCCTGCGACAGATGTATCAGCTGACGCGTGGCCAGTTGCCGCTCATCGGCGTTGGCGGCGTGCAGAGCGGTGCCGATGCCTATGCCAAAATTCGTGCCGGCGCGTCGCTGGTACAGCTTTATACCGCGCTGGTCTATGACGGACCGGCGCTTGTGCCCAGGATATTATATGACCTTGCCCAGCTTCTCCGCCAAGACGGTTTTGACCACCTTGCCCAGGCCATCGGCGCCGATCACCGCACCCCGCATCCTACAAGGGCTGAGTGAGATTACAGACAACTACGACGCGTTTCTGGTTGATCTGTGGGGCGTGACGCACGATGGCAGCACGCCATATCCGGACGCGCTGGCGGCCCTACAAGCGTTGCGTGCCGCCGGCAGACCCGTTGCTTTCGTCTCCAACTCATCGAGCGTGACGGAAAAAGTCGCAGCGCATTTGCGCAGCATGGGCATTGCAGGCGGCACGCATTATGACGCGTTGGTCACCTCCGGCTCCTTAGTGGCACAGGCGCTGCAGCAGCCGGAACAGTATTGCAGCAACGGCAAGACGGCGGCGCTCCTGGTCGGCGACCGTAGCATCGCCCGGCAATATCAAGCGCCAATGGCCATGACGGATGATGCCGCGGCAGCCGGCGTCATCATCAATGTCTGGTATGGCGATGATGAAAGCCACATCGCTGCCTTGGCGCCGCAGCTGGAGCACTGGTGCGCCTTGGAACTACCTATGCTGTGCTGCAATCCGGATTATGACGTGTTGTTGGCCGGCGGCCGCTTATTGTGTCCTGGCGCGCTGGCGGCGGCCTATCTTGCCTTGGGCGGCGCGGTGCATGGTTTCGGTAAGCCCTATGCTCCGGCCTTTCAGGGCGGTATGGCGGCATTGAAGCTGCCCGCCAGCGCCCGCGTGGCCATGGTGGGTGACAATATGCTGACGGACATCATCGGCGGCCTGAATGCCGGCCTTGATGCCATTCTCATCCAGGGTGGTGTGCATCGAGCGGCGTTAGGCATCTCCTGGGGTGAGGACGCCGCGCCGGCAGCCTTGCTGGCGCTTGGCCAGGACTATGGTTATACGCCGCAATTTGTACTGTCACATTTGCGCTCTTAGATTGGAGTGGGCTGCGCTTGTTGGAACCTGCTGCGGTATTGGTAAGAATTGATCTGAAGGCATCGGTCTCTGCTGGGTTGTGCATTCTGCTTAGGAGGTTCAGGTGGTGTGGCTCAATCTGCAAACCATGCGCTGGCTTGCTCTATGTGTGGTTGTCGCAGGCGGGCTGATGGTGCCTGCGGCGCAAGCGGCAGACACGGCGGCGCCGCAGGCGCAGGCGATCAGGTATATGGATTTGACGACCAGAGAAGATGGATGGGGCGCCACACAGCTTGCTGCTGCACAGGCATCGCGCGGCAAACAGGTCGTCATCGTCTCGTATCTCGACCCGCAACAAACGCGGGCGCTGTATGACGCGGCGGTGCGCTTTATGCAGAAATCGGTGCAGCCACGTGTAGTGGGGGTGATCCGCTCGCCAGGGGTGCCGGCCAATGTGATCCAAGCCGCGAAGAACCGGCTGGGTTTTGATGTGTTCTTTGATGGCTCGACTGCTCCTCCCCCAATGGCAGACCCACGCTTCACGCACACGGAGGAACTTGAGACCGCTCTGCGTGTAATCCACAACCGTTACTTCGCGGGACAGAACCGCTAGAATGCGGATGACCGCACCTGCTGCTTGGCGGAGACCATGGCTATACGCCGTGTGATGCGTTACCACCTTTGCAATATTAGCTTAGAGGCAGTTGACCCATGACAAAGGAATCAGTGCGTCTTTCGCTACCACCAGAGGCAGTGGCTGCCTTGGAAAGCGGACGTAAAATCGAAGCCATCAAGATCATCCGTGAACATTTAGGCGTTGATCTTAAAACGGCGAAAGATTTGGCAGACAATCTTGCTCGCGCGCCAGACGGCAAACCGGCACCGGAAATTATCCAGAAACATGCGACACCGGTTGTGCTGCCCTTGTTGCTCGGACTTGCCGCCACCGCGCTTCTGGTTCAAGCCGCTGGTTTCATCACAGATGGGAGCAACGCCAGTTATTGTGCCAAGGCGACACGGGGTAAACATCTGTTGTGCAACTTGGCACCCGAATGGGCAGAAACTCTGCTCGGTGCAGGCCAAGGCTATGTCGGTTCAGCCATACTTCTGGGGTTGCTTGCTGTCGTGGTAGCGTTTATGGCGCTACTCAGCCGTCGCGGCGGCCAGCGCAAGCTTTGAGTTTCTGGCCTGCTAAACGCTTGTCTGGCCTAAATAACAACGCCCATGTTCAAAAATTCCCTTTGCCAAGGCTTTCCGCTATCTTTGAGCGGCAACAACAAGGGAAGGCCGCATGGAAATCCTGCTGGCGCTGCTGATTGGCGGTTTTCTCCTCGCCACGATCATTGTGACCTGGGTGAACCGGAGCGCCATCGGCGCACTGGAAGATGAGATTGCGCATTTACGCTCACAATTGCGTCAACTAAAACGGCAAAGCGAACAGGCCGAGTACCATGCGTCGCCGGAGAATGTTGCGGCAGAGGCTACCCCATCAGCAGCGCTGGCCCCGTCTACGGCACCATCTGCACCTTATGCCGCCGCCGAAGATTGGGGCGATGCCGTACCGGTGGCAGCAAGTAGTGCGATTGCGGCGCCGTCTGATGTCATTGCCCCCACACAGCACGAACCCACGCTAGAAGCAGCGCAAACTAAGCCATCGCAACCGCATGGCTTCGAGCAATTTTTCGGCGCGCGCCTCATGGTCTGGTGCGGCGGGTTGGCCTTGATCTTTTCCGGCTTTTTTCTCGTCCGGTTTTGGATTGATAACGGTCTGTTGACGCCCAGTCTGCGTGTGCTGCTGGGGCTGGTCTTTGGTGGCGCTTTGCTCGGTCTCGCTCACTGGCTGCGGTCGCGCACCATTGCCGGCGGGGCGCGCATCGCGCAAGCGCTGGCGGGCGCCGGTATTGCCGATCTCTATATCTGCCTGTTCGCCGCCGTTACGCTCTACGATTTAGCACCCGCTTGGCTGGGCTTTGCTGGTATGGCGCTGGTCACTGCGTTGGCGGTGGTGCTGGCGCTGGAACATGGCGTGCCGATTGCCTTGCTCGGGCTGCTGGGCGGCTTCTTCACCCCAGCCTTGATTCAAACGGGCCACCCCAGCGCCGCGTTACTATTCTCATATCTCTATCTGCTGCTGGCCGGTTTTCTCTATGTCATTCGCCAACATGGCTGGTGGTTCCTGGCGCTGCCCGCCATGATTGGTAGCTTCCTCTGGGTCGCGGTGTGGCTGTTCGGCGGCTATTTCATGACTGGCGACAGTTTGTGGCTTGGTCTGTTCTTGCTGGCGGTCAGCGCCACCGCCGTCATCGCGGCACGAGAACAAGTGGAGAGCGATGATGCGGATGCCATGCCGCTTTCGCTCCGGCGCATCGGCCAACGCGGTCTGGCGCTGCAATATGGTGCCATGGGCGGCGCAATTCTGTGCATGAGCTTACTCACCGGCATCAGCGGCTTCACGCCATTGGAATGGGGTTTGTTTGGCCTGCTGTCATTAGGCGCGATCGCGCTGGCCTTCTTCAATCAGCGACTTTATGGGGTGCTGCCGTGGCTGGCGCTGCTGGTCAATGGCGTGATGTTGCTCAGCTGGCGCACCGACGATGCCGGGTTATATGCCCTGACGGCGGCCGGCTTCGCCGCGCTCTTCGCCGTCAGCGGCCATCTGCTGCAAGCACGCAGCGAAAAGCCGTTGCTGTGGTCGGGGCTGCTGGCCGCCGCCAGTCTTGGATATTATCTCATCGCCTATTTCAATCTGCG
>CAYOGS010000084.1:0-7446 GCA_964403435.1 uncultured Rhodospirillales bacterium
GATCATGACGCAGCAACCTTCCATTTTTCTTGGGCTTATTAGTCGAACCTACAGTTATGTCGGCGAAATTACGCTGCCCGATATTTGGGTCATGGATCCGACAGTGGATTTCGTGGAGGAAAGCAAACCCATGCGCGACACCGAGCTGCAGCGTGTGCGTGGCGTGGAAGGCGTGGACTGGGCCGTGCCGCTCTTCAAAGGTTTACTGACGGTGCTACTACCGGACGGGCAGCGCAAGATCATTGACGTCTCCGGCGTGGACGACGCAACGCTGATTGGAGCGCCGCGCATCATGCTCAAAGGCAATATTGCTGACCTGCGCCGTGATGACGGCATCATCATTGATGCCAACGCCGCTAGCGAACGTTACAGCATCACTGACCCTGTGACAGGCAATCAGGTTAAACGCATTACAGACAAGGCCACTTTCACCACTCAGCCTCTGGCCTTCACTACTTTTGCCCGCGCCTTGCGCTATGCGCCCGGACAGCGCCGTCTACTCACCTATATCCTTGTCAAGGCACGCGCTGGTGAGGCGCCAGAAGCGGTAGCCAGGCGCATCAAAGATGTAACGGGATTGACCGCATATACGCGTGAGGAATTCAAAAACGTCAACCGCACTTACTGGATGAAAAATACTGGCATTCCCATCAATTTCGGCATTTCTGTCTTTTTAGGTTTTCTGGTGGGCGCTGCCATTGCCGGACAAACATTCTTTAGCTTCGTGCGCGAAAATCAAAAGCAATTTGCGGCGCTGAAGGCCATGGGGGTACGGAACCGTACCTTGATGCGGATGGTGGCACTGCAGGCGTTGGTCGTTGGTGCCATCGGTTATGGTATCGGCGTGGGTTTGTCTGCCCTGTTCGGCACGGCTATGCGCGGCACCGTGCTGGCTTTTTACATGCCTTGGCAATTGCTGTTATTCAGCGGCGGCGGCGTGTTGTTGATCGTTACGCTTGCGGCGCTGCTCTCCGTCCGAACGGTTGTTAGGCTTGACCCCGCCACCGTGTTCCGGAGCTAAACATGACAGCTGTAGCACTCAGCAAAAATCCACTGACGCAAGCTGTGGTCTGCCACAACATCGTCAAAAGCTTCGGCGGCAAGGATAATCCGGTAATGGCGCTCCGCGGCGTGGATTTAACGGTGCATCAGGGCGAAATGCTGATGTTGGTGGGGCCATCCGGCTGCGGCAAGACCACGCTGATTTCGATTATTGCCGGCATCATGCGACCAGACAGCGGCAGTTGCAGCGTTTTGGGGCAGGATGTCGCGCAATTACGGGCAGCGCAAGCCATTGCTTTTCGCGGCCAGCATGTTGGCTTCATCTTTCAATCTTTTAACTTGTTGCCAGCCTTGACGATTTGCGAGAACGTTGCCGTGCCGCTCATCATCAACGGCCGTGACCGGCACACAGCACTGGCGCTCGCTCGCGATATGTTGGCAGAAGTTGGCCTGGGCGAACGTACAGAGGCCTTACCGTTGGAACTTTCCGGTGGGCAGCAGCAGCGCGTGGCAATTGCCCGTGCTCTCGTTCATGAGCCGGAAATTCTGGTATGTGACGAGCCTACGAGCGCGCTCGACCATGTGACCGGTGAACAGATTATGCATCTGATGCAAAAGGCTGTGCATCGGCGTGGTGCCACGATGATTATCGTCACGCACGACAATCGCATTTTTCCCTATGCTGACCGTATCGCTCATATGGATGACGGTCGCATTGTCAGTATCGCCACCGATCCGCGTTGAGGTATTTATGCCCAGAAGAAATTTTATCAGCCGCGTTATCGTTCCTGCCATAGCTTTATGCGGGTTGTTTTATGCGAGCTACTTTACGATCGCACAGGCCAACGCTCCCGAAGCGCCGCCGCAACAGCTTAACCTGCCTCCCAGTAGTACGTATGCCAAAGCCATTTCCGGATCGGGCTTGATCGAAGCCAATACCCGCAATATAGCGGTCGGCAGTCCAGTCGCCGCTTTGGTGCAAGCGGTTTTGGTGACGGAAGGCGAGATCGTAGCCGCCGGAGCACCGCTGTTCCAACTCGATGACAGGACAGCCAAGGCTGAAGTGCAAGTGCGGCAAGCAGAACGAGATTCTGCCAAAGCACAATTGGCCGAAAGCAAGGCATTGCGTGCCGATCAGCAAGATCAGTTGCAACGTGCGCGCAATCTGACTCGCGGCGTGAGCGTGACTACCGATCGTATCGAACGGTTGCAATTCGCGCTTAGTCAGGCGGAAGCGCGGATCGGCACGGCAGAAGCCGCTATTGCTACCGCGCTAGCTCGTTTACAGGCCGCAGAGGTGGCTCTGACACGGTTAACGGTCACGGCGCCGGTGGCCGGTCGTATCCTGAAAACGAACATCAGACCCGGCACGTTTGTAGAGGCTAATGCCAATCAGGCACCGGTGGTCATGGGCAATGACCAGCCACTGCATGTACGCGTTAGCATTGATGAAAACGACCTCTGGCGTTTGAATCCAGAACAGGAGGCTACAGGTGCTCTCCGCAGTAACCGTGACATCGGTTTTCCGCTTAAGTTCGTGCGCCTGGAGCCCTATGTTATTCCAAAAAAATCGTTGACTGGCAGCAATTCCGAACGGGTCGATACGCGCATTATCGAGGCGATTTACGCCGTCACTGCCCTGCCGTCACGGCCGCTTTATATCGGGCAGCAGGTCGATGTCTTTATTAAGGTTGAATGAGCGGCTTGCCGGATGCCTAGCCAGCGCCTAGTGTTGGGTGGTATTTTTCTGTACGAAGAAGCAAGTTGGTCTGGCAATTGCCCTGCAGCCAGTAACATGGAACTCGTCTTCGTGCGAGCAGGCAGTGTTGATGTGGTAGCTGTCCTGCGTGGTCCTGACACAATAACGAGGTAAAATGGAACGCAATTTAGCTCTGGAAGTTGTGCGCGTGACGGAAGCGGCAGCGCTGTCGTGCTCCAGTGTGGTAGGCCGCGGCGACGAAAAGATGGCCGACCAGCTGGCGGTCAACGCTATGCGGCGCGCACTCAACAGCATTGATATTGATGGTACCGTCGTTATAGGGGAAGGGGAGCGTGACGAAGCGCCGATGCTCTATATCGGCGAAAAAGTTGGCACCGGCAATGGCCCGCAGGTGGATATCGCGCTCGACCCACTGGAAGGCACTACTATCGCTGCCAAGGGTGGTACCAACGCTATGGCTGTCATCGCCATGGCGCAAGCGGGAGGCTTCCTCAACGCGCCTGATGTTTATATGGAAAAAATCGCGGTTGGCGCCGGCTTGCCGGCAGGTGTGATTGACCTGGACAAGGACGTCGCCATCAATCTTGGCGCGGTGGCGGAAGCCAAAGGTGCGGAAATGGCAGATGTGCAAGTGTGTATTCTTGATCGACCACGTCATGCAGAACTTATCGCTAAAGTGCGGGCGGCTGGCGCACGCATTATGCTCATCGGCGACGGCGACGTGGCCGGCGTGATCGCTACTTCGCAGCCGGATACCGGTCTGGATGTCTATATGGGCATCGGCGGCGCGCCCGAGGGCGTATTGGCCGCGGCAGCGCTACAATGTATCGGCGGCCAGATGCAGGGACGGTTAGTTTTCCGCAACGACGATGAGCGCGGGCGGGCGAAAAAAATGGGCATCAGCGATTTGGGACGCATATACCACTTAAACGATCTGGCTTATGGCGATGTGATGTTCGCTGCTACTGGTGTAACTACCGGACCAATGCTGCGTGGTGTTCGCCGCTTTCCCGGCGGCGCACGCACGCATTCCATCATCATGCGGGCCAAAACAGGCACTGTCCGCGTGATTGAGGCGACGCATAATTTCCGACGCAAGGCTCCGGGCTGAGCGGTCGGGCTCTTATTATCCCATACTCGCTGCGCGGTGCATGAGCTCGTCGTGCGGCACGTCTTCGATGTGGGTTGCGATATGCCAAACATAGCCGAACGGATCGGTGACGCTGCCGCTGCGGTCCCCATAAAATTTGTTTTCTAGAGGCCGATGGATCTTGGCACCGGCCGCTAGCGCCCGTGCAAAGGCAACATCCGCATCCAAGACATAAAGGTGCAAGCTGATGGGCGAGCCACCATAGGCCTGCGGGCTTTTGCAATCCATGGCCGGAAACTCATCGGCGAGCATGATCACACTACCGCCAATCTCGATTTCGGCATGGCCGATTTTGCCGCCTGGTGCAGGCAGACGTAATCTTTCCCGAGCGCCGAAAGCGCGCTCATAAAAAGCCAGTGCCGCAGTAGCGTCGCAAAGTATAAGATATGGTGTCAGGGCTGAATAACCATCGGGAATTGACGTGACAGTCATGATGTTTCCTTGAGTGGGTAAGCCGCGAGAATCCTGGACAAATGCTCTGGTTGATAAAAGTCATGAAATGTTAGCGGTGGTGTCTCAAAGCCAACTTTGTTGCTCTGCCATTGATTGCGAAACCAGGTCAATTGTCGTTTAGCATAGTTGCGGGTTGCTTGCTGGGCCGTACCTTGTGCCTCATCCCAACTGATTCCGCCGCTTAAATACGCCGTCAATTCGCGCAGACCGATAATTTTCATGGCGGGATGATCAGCAGCCAATCCCTGCGCCATTAAGCGTTTAACTTCCGTGATAGCGCCTTTTTCAGCCATTTGGGCAAAACGCCGGTCGCAGGCAGCATAGAGTGCCGCACGTGGCGGTAGCAGGAGCAGTGGAATGACTGAGCGCTGTCCCAACAGGCCGCCGGTTGTATTGGTCTGCCAGTCGCGTTGAGTGCGGCCGGTAGTCAGCACGATTTCTAAGGCCCGCAAGAGGCGCAGTTGATCGCCAGGTAAGATACGCGTCGCCGCTTCAGCATCATGCGCGGCAAGACGATCGCGGATGGCAGTTTCACCAAAATCTTGATATTCCTGCCGTAATTCGATGCGCAATGTCTCGGGAATGGGAGGTATGGCGGCGATGCCCTGCAGCAAGACCTGGAAATAGAGACCCGTGCCACCGGTGATGATGGAGATCTGTCCAGCGGCATCTGTACCAGCCAAGCAATTTTGTGCCGCGCTCAGCCATTGACCTGCTGAAAAGGGTGTTGCCGGTTCAACCGTTTCATAGAGCTGGTGGGGTGCTAAGGCGCGTAGACTAGCATCGGGTTGCGCGGTCAGGACAGGGAGGCCGCGATAAACCTGCATGGCATCGGCATTGATGACCACGCCACGCAAGGCTTTCGCCAACGCCGCCGCGAGCGCTGATTTACCGCTTGCCGTGGGTCCGGCCACCAGGATAACGGCGGATAGGCTGCTTTTCATGCGTAAGCTATAGCAGAACCCGACTGACTGGCGAAACGGCTCCGGTCGTGCTAGCACATGTTAACGATAGTGCGGCAGGGTTGGTGTGGCAGCTGCCGGCGAGCCCCTAGACAAAGGGAGAGTAAAATGGGTTTAAGCCTATGGCATCTGCTGGTTTTGGGACTGGTTGTGCTGGTCGTCTTCGGTGCTGGCAAGTTGCCAAATGTTATGGGCGATCTGGGCAAAGGGCTGCGGAATTTCAAAAGTGGCCTGGACGGCAAAGACCCGGCCGACACTCCGAAATCCCTGTCAGATAAAAGCGAGCCGGCAAAAGACCAGGATAATAAGCCCGGCTAATGTTTGACATTGCCTGGTCAGAGCTGTTTCTCACCGCCGTGGTGGCGCTGGTCGTCATCGGGCCGAAAGATTTGCCAAAAGCTATGCTTATGCTGGGGCGCGCTATGCGTGTCGTTCGGCAAATGACGCAGAGCTGGCGTCAACAGTTCGAACAACTAACATATGAAGTTGAGCGCGCCGCTGAAGAGCAAGAAGCAAGGCAGGGGGCACCCGCGCCGGCGCAAGAACCAGCCGAGCCATCACGCCATGACTCCTGAAGACGAAGAATTAAATATGCTGCGTCAGCCCTTGCTGTCGCACCTACTGGAATTGCGGCAGCGGTTATTGTGGTGCCTCGGTGCAGTGGCGCTCGCATTCTGTGGCTGTTATTACTTTGCCGCGGATATTTATGCCATCCTGGTCAGCCCGCTTGCCACCGCTTTGCACGGCGAGGAACGCCGGCTGATCTATACTGGGCTGGCTGAAGCTTTTCTTACTTACATCAAACTCGCGCTTTGGGCAGCCGGTTTGCTGTCCTTTCCCGTTATAGCGGTGCAAATTTGGCGCTTCGTGGCTCCTGGCCTCTATCGGCATGAAAGGCGCGCGTTCCTACCGTTTCTGCTGGCAACACCGCTGCTCTTCGCGCTCGGCACCGCTATGGCGTATTTTTTCGTCATGCCTCTGGCTTGGCATTTTTTCCTGTCATTCGAGACCGGTGCGGCCGTCACAGGCCTGCCGATCCAATTGGAAGCACGTGTGAGCGAGTATCTCTCCATCAGCATGACGCTGATTTTTGCCTTTGGCATCGCCTTCCAGTTGCCGGTGCTCTTGGTCTTGCTGGTGCGGGTAGGTGTTCTGACGGTGCAACAGCTGGTACAGTTCCGGCGTTTTGCAATCGTGCTGATTTTCGTGGTGGCGGCGGTTATCACGCCACCGGATGTGCTGAGCCAGTTGTTGCTCGCCGTACCACTGGTGCTGCTCTATGAACTGTCTATCCTGGCCGCGCGCTGGCAAATGCGTCGCCTGCCGGAGCCTAAAGCTGATCCATGATACTTGCCGCCGCGACGTCGGCGCTCGGAACCGTACCTTTGGGGGTGCCCGGAAAAGCTTGACGGTAAAGTTTGGTATCAGCCCACCCAGGGTTAATGCAGTGAGCACGAACTGTCGTATGTTGCATCTCGGCTGCATAACAGGCGATCATCGCCTCAAGCGCCGCTTTGCTGGCGCTATAGCCGCCCCAATAGGCTTCATGCTGCCGCGCGGCATCACAGGTCAGGAATACAGCCTGTGCAACCGGGCTTTGCCGCAGCAGCGGATCGAGGCTCCGAAGCAGACGGTAATTGGCTGTGACATTGAGCGCGAAGGTGTCCTGCCACAATTTGGGTTCGATATGCCCTAGCGGCGAGAGCGTACCGAGTTGTGCCGCACAGGCGAAAAGATAATCTACCTTGCCGTGCCGTTGATAAAGTTCAGCGCCCAACGAATCAATCTTATCGTGTTCGGTAATCAAATTGATAGGAACCAGCGTTGCCGCTTTGCCGCCGGCCTTACGGATGGCGTCATCTGTCGCTTCCAGCCCGCCAACTGTACGCCCCAGCAGCACGCAATGAGCGCCTGCTGCTCCCAGCCTTAAGGCTAATGCTGCGCCTATGCCGCGCGACGCACCGGTGACTACGGCGATCGTGCCGCCGAAATTTTGCGACGAGGCCACAGTTATTCCGCCTGTGCACGGAGGAATGAGAGCGTGCCTTGTTCGATATCGCTATCCAAATCGGTCAGCGCGATGGGATAGTCACCGCTGAAACAGGCGTCGCAGAATTGCGGCTGGCCGGCATTGCGCCGCGCTTCGCCTACGGCGCGAT
>CAYOGS010000085.1:0-7433 GCA_964403435.1 uncultured Rhodospirillales bacterium
GTGATTGACAGCGTTTTTGACGTCATTGAAAATGCCTTAAAGAAGGGTGATGAGGTACGGTTGGTTGGCTTCGGCAATTTTTACGTCTCGCAGCGCGCTGCCGGCAACGGCCGCAACCCGCAGACGGGCGAAGCGATTCAGATCAAGGCCAGCAAGCAGCCCAAATTCCGCGCCGGCAAGCAGCTCAAGGAAACAGTCAACGGTGGCAAGAAGAAATCGAGCGGCGCGTGACCAAATCACGTCGCTCGTGACCGAACCCGAACATAACGATGCTCCGCGCAAGCCGGAAACGTTCTTGCAGCATCTTTTCCATGTTGCTGGAGATTTCGTTGGCCTCGTCTATGTGCTGGTCACACTGCTGTTCGGACCTATCAAGTCCCTGGCTCGTTGGCTGGCGCAACAAGAACCTATTCAGCGCTACAAAAATTTTATCGCGCATCTGCCGCCGGCTGCGGGGCTGACTTTTTCTATCCTCTCGCTGGGGGCATTAGAACTGTCCAAAGTCCTAGTTATTCTGGCCTTTCGTGCCGGAGGGTTCCCTCTGGCGCTGCTGGCCATCTTGTTTTCTAAAGCTAGCTTGGGCTATTTCGCGCACACCACATGGATGGCGGCGCGCCCGAAAGTCGTCGCCGCCTATCCGCGCGTGCGTGCCGTGGATGCTTGGGTCGGAGCTCAACTGCTCCTGATTCGTGGGTTCAAAGACAGGTTGTTAGCGCGGGTCAAGGCTGCGGCCTGGTATCCTGCGGCCCATAAGGTGATCCATGCTGTTCGTCAAGCTGGGCAAGCAGCAGTGATACAGTTGCGCGACTGGTTGTCGCAGCGGGATAAAGGGCAGTCTGGCTAAAGTGGTTCCTGAAACTATTTTG
Source organism: uncultured Rhodospirillales bacterium (assembly GCA_964403435.1). Taxonomy (GTDB): domain Bacteria; phylum Pseudomonadota; class Alphaproteobacteria; order UBA9219; family RFNS01; genus JAGOHT01. Next base: position 867 of record CAYOGS010000085.1, read on the forward strand.
CTGTTGGACAGGCGGAAATCCGCCGTGATAATTCACAATGTATGGATATCGGAGTGCAGACAAATACGCGGGAAGCGTTCATTGCACTGGGGCAGGTCGTCGCGCGCTCCATGCAGCGGGCAGCCCGTCAGCAGCCCTGGTATATTGCACTTCAGGGTGATTTCAACAGCGGCAAAGAATTGTTCGCGCTGGCGGTTGATGAAGTTTTCAACCCGCGCCGCTACCCACAGGGCATCACCAAAGATTTGAGCGCGGAAAAACATCTGGCCGGAGGTAATGACGGCCAGCCGCAAGTGGTGTTTGAAAATTTCCGCGGACGCTATGCACCCGACAGACTCTATTTTGATGGTCATCTCAATGACTTTCAGCTTCGAAACCCCACAGCGCAAGTGTTGATAGCATCCAACATATCTCGCCCAAACAGATGGGACGCTTATCGTGGAGCGCAGAATCTGGACTCGGAACGCCTGGATATCAATCTAACGGTCTATAAGATTGGTGTTCCGTTTACGCGCGGCGTTGATTTGACAATGAAAGATCCGCAGGCGCTGGCGCGGGTGATTGCCGATTACAAAACTCAGGTTGAGCCGTATGGGAGCAGGCTCGTCGCCGCCCCCAGCCGCTTGCCATCAAAGCAGGATACTTCCTCTGGTTTTGGCGGCGGCATGATACCAGCCGTGTAGTTGACAATGAGCTGACGCCAGGTGCTATCAGCCGCCGCGCAAATAGGTCACGGCATGGTCGTAATGAAACAAATACAGCAAGACGCGAAGCGCTTGGCCGCGATCGTTTTGCAACAGCGGGTCTTGCTGTAACACCAGTTTCGCATCATCGCGGGCGGTTAGGAGCAAGTCGTGATGGGCGCTTAAATCTGCCAAACGGTATTCTGGCAGCCCGCTTTGGCGCGTGCCCAGCATTTCGCCGGGGCCGCGCAAGCGCAAATCTTCCTCAGCGAGTCGAAAGCCATCCTCGGTCTCCCGCAGGAGCTGCAAACGGGCTTTGGCAGATCCTCCCAGCGGCGCTTGATAGAGCAACAGGCAGTTGGATTGCGCGGAGCCACGCCCCACACGCCCGCGTAACTGGTGCAATTGAGCGAGACCGAAACGCTCGGCATGTTCGATGATCATGAGAGAAGCGTTGGGCACGTCCACGCCAACTTCAATGACCGTAGTTGCCACCAGAACCTGGACAGCCCCAGAAAGGAACCGTGCCATCACCGCGTCGCGCTCGGTGGGCGGCATCTGGCCGTGAATGAGGCCGACGGCATTATTGCCCAGCGCCTCACTAAGCAGGCGGGCGCGTTCCGTTGCGTTTGCCAGGTCGGTGAGTTCCGATTCATGCACCAGGGGACAAACCCAATAGGCCTGTCGCCCTTGCGCCAAGGCGCGTTGTAGGCCGGCAATCACTTCATCAAGGCGTGCCAAGTCAATCAGGCGGGTATCTATCGGCTGGCGGCCGGGCGGCTTGACGTCCAGTACGGAAACCTCCATGTCGCCATAGGCCGTGAGCGTGAGGGTGCGCGGAATGGGGGTGGCGGTCATAGCCAGAATGGCGACGCCGCGCCCCTTTTCAGCAAGATTGGCGCGCTGCTGCACGCCGAAGCGATGCTGCTCGTCCACGACCGCTAAGCCGAGGTCATGGAAGACGATATTATCCTGGATAAGGGCATGTGTGCCGACCACGAGCGGCAACGCGCCGGACTGCAAGGCTGCGACGGTCGTGGTTTTTTCCTTCGCCGGCATTTTGCCAATCAGAAGACCAATATCCAGACCAAGCGGTGCTAGAAACGCCTGCAGACGGGCATGGTGCTGCTTGGCCAATATTTCCGTGGGCGCTAGCAAAGCTGCTTGTGATCCCGCCGCCACGATATGCAGCATTGCCAGCAGCGCGATGACGGTCTTGCCGCTACCAACATCGCCTTGCAACAGACGCAGCATGAGTTGGTCATTTTCTAAGTCGGCTTGGATCTCTGCCCAGGCTTTAGTTTGTGCAGTCGTGAGCGCGTAGGGCAAAACAGCGAGAAGTTTTTCCGTCAACTTCTCCTTAGCAGCAAAAGAACGGCCTTTGCGCTGGCGGTGGTGCCGGCGTAGCACATGCATGGCCAGCTGGTTGGCTAGCAATTCGTCATAAGCCAGGCGCCTGCGTGCCAACGCGTCGGGAGCGATATCTGCCAGACTTTGGGGCGCGTGTAGTGCTGCGATCGCATCCCGCCAAGTTGGCCAGTTTTGCCGTTGCACATAAGGACCGTCCAGCCATTCGGACAAAGCGGGTCGTTGGTGCAGCGCCGCCTGCACGAAGTGCCGCATTTGCCGGCCGCTTACGCCTTCCGTTAGGTTATAGACGGGTTCGTGCAGAGGGATTTTAGCAGCTTCGGCCAGCGGCACGACATAATCAGGATGCGGCATCTGCAGTTCTTGCCGGTAAAATTCCACCCGGCCGCTGATCAGCAGGTCGGTATTGGTGGGGTATTGGCGGGTCAGGTAATCGCCCTTGGCATTGAAGAAGCTGAGCGTGATCTGTCCGCTATCGTCATAAGCGATGATGCGATAGGGCAGGCGAGGGTTGCTGGGCGGCAGATGCTCGGAAATCCGCACCTGCAGCGTCGCAATCTCGCCGCGGCGCGCCCCTTGCACTGGCGGGCGTTGGCTGCGATCGATGACATTGTGTGGCAGATGCCACAAAAAATCTCCAACCGTGTGAATACCCAGCTTTTCCAGCAGTTTCGCCGTGCGCGGCCCAATGCCAGGCAGGGTGCCGCTGGTCGCAAAAAGGGGAAAGAGGATTGCCGGACGCATCGGATGATTATAGTTTGCCTTGACTATATTGGAAATAACCCCAACCAGAGGCGCCATGACCGAGCCGAATATGTTGCCTGTTGGTTATTTGGCAAAAATTGTCAAGCGGTTGCCAGCGTTTGTGAACGTTCCCCAGGTTGTTGATGTCTATTCGGTGAGTGGCTGTATTAGCAACTGTTTTGCCGACTACGTTAAGTATTGGAAGCATAATGGTTGGTGGCTATTTGATAGTCCGCAGATAATCGAAAAACTCATAACCGATCATCACATCCCGTCAGTTGGTCTAACTTATTTTTACTACGAGGTCTTTGATCAAGAATATGATCAATCAGAACTTGCCTGGAAAAAAATATCTTTGCCGACGGATTTTCCAATTAATATTGCCGAACCGGATTACAAAAACTTTGTAGGCTATGATGTGGCTACATTTTCATGCCGGAATCACCCAGAGTGTTCACCATTGTCCTGCAATTACCTTGCTCGTGAAATCCCCACCAATAAATACTGCTTGTTTGAAAATTTTGAACAGGCTTGGACGTGGATTGAAAATGGTGACTTAGTCAATGTCGAGCCCGGACCCTTGCGTATTATGGCAGTTTATACACTGGATGATACGCGTAACCGGCGTGAGCGGTTGCGCTACCGCAGCCACCATCGCGGTACGAAGGAGATGGATGTGCTACTCGGACGTTTTGCCGAACGTTATTTGGACGGGTTTGGCGTGATTGAACTCGCGGAATATGAAGCTCTGCTCGAGGAGCAAGATCAGGATTTGTATGATTGGGCGCTGGGGCGTTCCGTGCCGCCGGCTGAAAAACTGACCGGTTTATACAAGCTGTATGTGGCGGGCTGACGGGAAGTCGCGTTTCAACGCACCGTTATTGCCTTTTCTGCGTATTCCAGCATGAGGCGACAGCCATAGGAAATGCTCGGGATGGTTTCCGCTATCACTTCAATCACGGTTTGTGGTGCTTCCAGCGGCGGTTTGTTCAAGGGGTCTGGCATATAAAGCAGCGCGGCATAGGTGCTGTTGTTGAAGACAATCCTAGCCTCGTCAATATAGAAACTCTCCACGAAGGGCACTTGGCCCGGTCGGTCCAATTTGTCCGTCCAGCGCACGTCGTCAAAGAAATGCTTGGGGCGAGCGATGCGGATAACGGACGGTGAAACCGAGAGGTTTAAGGTGCCGCAGACATAATTTTTGCCACTAAAATAGGCGGCGACGTCAAAATCGCGCAATTTGAACTGCATGATTTGGCGGCGGATGCTGTCGCTATTGGTGCTTTGCGGCTTTTGGTCAACTGGGTCGCTGGCACCTGGTGACAGTCCGCGAGCGACGACGGCGTATGTTTGGCGGAACATCGTGGTTTCCTTTACGCCTGTGAAAGGCAAGTATACCACACCTGCGCGCTTATTATTGAAATGATTTGGAGTTCCAAGCAGCTCGATACGCGAATGTTAAATGAAGATAAACAGACATTGTTTAATTATTGCGTGGGATTGCATCGGGTTAGGCTGGCGGTGCGGTGCCAGGTCTGACTTTGTCCAAACAATGAAAAAACGAAATAACCTCTCACCACTAATTCATCCCGTGTTGCGCCGGGGTTCAGGCTGGCGCTGAAGGTCGCTCCATGCCGAGGGCTATATATCCAACCGCTGGAATAGCCCCCGTTCGACTCGCGCGTGAAACCACCCATGAATTGCAGGTTGCACAGCGATTGTCCGCGCCGTTCTGGCTTGGGGTTGCGCTCGTCCACACCGGCCTGCGGCGCGGCGCTGGGCTTGAACCATACCAGCTTGCCACACAGCGCCTGGCCACAGGGGTAAATTTCTACAGCTCCTTCTTTGTCCTCCGTAAACCAAATACCGGTCAGGCGTTCGTCATGGGCCGGCGCAGTGGCTTGCACCACAGACGGCAGCAGGGTGAGCAGCAACCAGAAAGCAATCGGTGATGCGGCGAATGACAAATTCATGACAGCAGCTTAGCATTCCAGGACGAATCAGATGATGGTAGCGCATTTCATGCATAAAAAGTCGCTTCGATGGCGGCAAGACTATGCGATCAGAAAAACTGGCGATTGTTGTATGTTTGACAAACTCATCCACACTCTAACTCTGCTCCTGTCCTGCCTGGCGCTCGCTTTGGCGGTGACCGGCATCGTCGTCTATGACCGCAACGCGGCCATGCAACAGGAAGTGGCGCAAATGCGCCAGCAAACTGAGGCTGCGCGCAGCCTGACGCAACTCTATCAAGGATTGGCTCAGGCCATCGCCGGATTGGCGAAAGACAGAGACGATAAGGAGTTGACGGGTTTGTTGGCTGGTGAGGGGTTACTGCCTGCCACGCCAGCTACGCCGCCGGCCGATCTTTCGCCGCGTGTGAGGAACTTCAGGAAAGCTCCACCATGAGAAATGAGAACGTCAAGCTGCTGTGGCCGGTATTCATGCTGGCGTTGTCACTGGTGTTATTCCTTGGCTTCCATGTGCGGCGCGCCTGGCGGGAAAGCGATGATCTGGCCCAAGCTAGTGCCGCTTTGCGCGGCACGACACAGGAAACGGAAGTCATGCGGCAACGGCTTGATCGCCTGGCCGGTGGCGTGCTGCGATTGGCTGAAAGTGGCAATGCGAACGCCAAATTGCTTGTCGAGCGTTTGCGGCAGGCCGGCGCAACCATGACGGTGCCGGCCATTATGCCACCCAATACGGGTGCGCCAAACGGCGGTGCGCGTTAAATCCTGTCTACCGCAATGTAGCGCTGCGGCGCGCCGGGGGTTGTCGTAGGGCTGTTGGTCGCTCCACGAGGGCGCGTGCGTCATAACCCAATTCTTCGCTGATCAGCTTGAAGCCCAGCGCCTCGCCTTGGCGGCGCCCAATCTCGAACATCGCCTTCATCTTCACTGGATCGGTGTCAGACAGGCTCTCGCGCCGCTGCTCTTGCGTTAAGGCCGCTTGCACGGTGATGAGGCGGGTATCGCCCCGTGCCATGAGCTCGGCACGCTCAGCCTTCTGCTTCGCCATAGCCTCGATGAAATGACCGTGCAATTTCGGGTCGCGCGCCTTGAGTTCGTCCTTCAGGCTGCCGTCAGGGTCGGAGAGGTTGTAGAGGATGGCGGTTCTGGCCTGTGCCTGCGGCATGATTTCACGCTTCAAGCGATAAAATTCTAACAACGGGGGGTTGGCGCCACCCTCGGCACCGTCGCGACATGATCCGACACCCGGTACATCCACAGTCGGCAGATACGCCGTAAGGGCGCCTGACGCCGCGATATGACGCAATGTCATCGGCTGGTCGTTCGAGCGGTTGTGGAAGAGGAGGTGCTGGTCATCTGCCATCCGCACCACATTGTTGACCAGCAAGGGTGCCTGCGACGCGTGCAGTGGCTTGGTACTACCGATCACGTCCTGCAACACTAGCTCCAGAATATGGCTGCCGGGGTGCTGCACGCGTGTGGCGCGGGTTAGCGCTCGGCCATAGGTGTGGAATTGCGCGCCGATGCCATCACCCAGTGCTGCCATTTGACGCATGAAACTGAAGGGTGAGAAGGCAGCAAACGGTGCTGCGAGCATCAGCCGCTGGCTATCCACCACGGTCTGCTTAGCCTGTTCAGCGAGAGATTGCGCGACATTGTAAGGCGAATATTCTGTGACCGTGTGATAGAGCCGTGCCAGACCTAGCCGCGTATCTTGCCTGTCATGCGTAGGTTCTGTTGCTTCCTTGGCCAGCCCGTGCGCCAGCACGGCATTTGCCATGGCGCCGGCACTGGTGCCACTC
>CAYOGS010000086.1:0-7283 GCA_964403435.1 uncultured Rhodospirillales bacterium
CCTCTAGGCCGCGCAGATGCAAATCTACCGGCCTGGTGCCGATGGCACAGCCGCCGGGCAACGACACCTTGGCCTCACCGCACCGCGCCAGGAGCGGCCCAAGCACCAGAATGCTGGCACGCATCTTACGCACGATGTCATAAGGTGCGGTGGTGTTGGCAATCTGGCCAGCCGTGAATTCCATCACCCGGCCGATATGCCCGTCCCCTTGCTCGTTGCCGTTCAGGCCGATGCGCACCCCATGCTGCCCCAGAAGATTGGCCATAGTGGCAATGTCGGCGAGATGCGGCACGTTGCCAAGTGTCAACGTCTCCGCAGTCAGCAGCGCGGCGGGCATCAACGCCAACGCGGCGTTCTTGGCTCCGCCGACGCGAATCGTGCCTTGCAGGCGATTGCCGCCGCGTATCACCATTCTATCCATCAACCAAACCCCTTACCTCTTTGCTCATGGCAATACGCAATCCAGCCAGACCTTTTGCTCGACATGATAATATAAATATGGCGCTCCACCGCCATGCGGCGCGAGCGACACTGGCTCATATTCGCGCACCCACTCCAACTGCACCGTCTGGCTACCGCAGGATTGTGTTTTGACCGTGGCCTGCGTTGCCCGTGCCACGGCATCGCTGCCACCCAAAAGGGTGAGTGGCCAGAAGGTGCGCGACCACCAATGCAGATTGTTGCTCCAGGAAGGCAAGCCGTCCTTGAGTCGTACCGTTCCCAGTGCCGTGCCGTCCGCCGCCTGCAGGTTGGCTTCGGCATCGCCGGTCAAGGGTTTGCCAGTGCTGTCATGTAAAGTCAGCGTGACGGTGACGACAACGTGCCACGGCAGCATCCAGACTAGGGCAAAAAGCAAAAAAAAGAGCCATTTGAAACGAGAAAACATGCGCCGTCACAATCTCGGCAGTGTGACGCCGGTTTGCTTCATATATTTGCCGCCACGGTCGGCATAGCTGATCTCACAAGGGCTGTCGCCCTTGAGGAATAGGAACTGGCACAGGCCTTCATTGGCATAGACGCGGGCTGGCAGCGGCGTGGTGTTGGAGAATTCCAGCGTCACATGCCCTTCCCATTCCGGCTCCAGCGGCGTGACATTCACAATCAGACCGCAGCGCGCATAGGTGGATTTGCCTAGACAGATAACCAGGATATCGCGCGGAATGCGGAAATATTCCACGGTACGCGCCAGCGCAAACGAATTGGGAGGGATGACGCAGACTTCTGTCTGGCGACGCACGAAGCTGGCTTCGGAGAAGGCTTTGGGGTCAACGATGGCGTTGTCCACATTGGTGAAGATCATGAATTCGTCGGCCACCCGTGCGTCGTAGCCGTAGGAGGACAAGCCATAGGAGATCATACCCTGGCGTTGCTGCTTTTCCACGAACGGTTCAATCATCTTGTGCTCTTGCGCCTGGGCGCGAATCCAGTGGTCGGGCATGATGGACATTCAGTACTGTTCCTTTTCCGGCGTCACGGTGCGCTCCGCCGCTTGAGTCTTGCGGCGGCGCAGGTTTTCCCGCATGGCAGCGGCGCGGCGCGCATCGCGCTGTTGAGCTTTCGTCAAAAGCGGCTTTACGCTAGGCTGCGTGCCGGCGGGCGGTTTGTCCTGCGTCATAACCCTGTGGTAGCCGATGAAGCCCTACCGGACAATACCCATCGCGGAAGGCTGCGAGCCTCTGGTCGCCGTTCCCTCTGGGGTCTTTTTGCTGACCGAGCCGCACCCCTATGCCTCTGTCGGCGCGCCTTATGGCGCCTCCAGCCCCTGGTTTTTGCGCCAAGGGGTGTTGGCGGCGCTGACGGCAGCCCAGGACAGGCTGCGCCAGCATCGGGCTGACTGGCGATTTCTGCTGTTTGATGGTTACCGCCCCAACACCGTCCAGCGTCACATGGTCGGCCACGAGTTCCGCCAATTGTCGGGCGGGCGATCGCCGGAAACAGTTCCGGAGCCAGAACGGCAGACTCTATGGGAGCGGGTGTTCCGCCTCTGGGCGGAGCCGAGCGACGACCCCGCCACCCCGCCACCGCACAGCACTGGCGCCGCCCTTGATGTGACATTGGCGGACGCTGCCGGGCATGAGGTCTGGATGGGCTCGCCAATTGACGAAAATTCTGACCGTTCCAACCCGGATTATTTCGCCGCCAAAGACCCCACTGCGCATGCCAACCGGCAATTGTTGTTTCAAGTCATGACCGAGTCTGACTTTACCCGCCATTGGGCGGAATGGTGGCATTTCAGCCTGGGTGACCAGATGTGGGCATGGCTGAAACGGCAAAATGGCCCGGATAGCGCAGTCATAGCGCGCTATGGAAGGGCAGATTTGTTGCCCTGACTAAGCAATCAATGCTATGCGGTTGAAAGATCATTGTCGCGCTAACCCGGAGATGAACCGATGTCTCAACCGCTGAACTATCTGGCCGTAGACGCCACGCTTTATTACATGGGCAGCGCGCCGCTGAAGCCGGAAGACCGCGAAAAGGTCGCCGGTATTCTGCGTGCTGTGCAGCCGGGGATCCTGCAGAATTTTTGCGTGCAACTGCAGGCCATGTCCGCGCCGCAAGCGCCGCTGCCGCTACAGCCTGCCCAGATTGAACAGGCCGTACAAAATGCCGTCATTGCTGCCCATGGCGGTATGCTGGCGGCAATGGTCAATCAGGAAGCCATCCGGCGTTCCCCAGACGTCCTCGCCTTCACTCAGGCGGCCCAATTTTTCCAAAGCCATTATGCGGCGCAACAGCCAACAGCTATGGCTGCCGCCGCTCCGGTGCCCACAGCGACGGCAGCGGCCAACAGCGATCAGCCAACCGCCACGCCATCGACGGCTGCCAGTGCAGGCACGGCCTGACCAATAATTCCCGCTTACTTCTAGTCGAACGGAAGAAGGCTGAGGCCATAAAGGATTGCGATAGGCTAAGTTAGAGGGAAAAGTTCTGAAGTTACCTGATCAAAAAGGTTGTGGCCATGCACGACTACTGTCCAGCTTTTCACTTACCTCGATACTTCATTTTGGCGCTCACTTTGAGCTGGTTGGGCAATCCGTGCTTGGCAGAGGTTTCTGCCACAGCTGCTGCTACTCCACCTGAACGACTACGCGCAGGCGAACTGTTCAAGGCAGGAAAATGCGTTGAAGCCTTGCCAATTTATGAAAAACTCGTCGTTGACCAACCCAATAACGTGGCACTTAAGGAAGAACTGGCATGGTGCCTGTTTCAGCAAGCTCATACCCTATCAGACGCGGCGCAGCGTAAACTGGTCCAAACTCGCGCTCGCGGTATCGCACTCGAAGCTCATCAAAAAGGTGACAACAGTCAATTGATGCAGGTCATGCTTGATATGCAAGTCGATGGGGTGTTGCCAACCTATTCTAGCCGCAATGAGATCAATGAACTGATGCGCGCCGCCGAAGCGGATTTCGCACGGGGTGATCTCGACCAAGCGTTAGCAGGATATGAACGTGTTTTACAACGTGACCCAAAAAATTACGAAGCCCACCTCTACACGGGTGATGTTTACTACAAAAAGCAAAGCTACGAAGATGCCGGAACCTGGTTTGGCCGCGCTATACAAATAAATCCTCACCGCGAAACAGCGCATCGCTACTGGGGTGATGTCCTGCTTGCGGCCGGAAAAGATGCCGCAGCAAGGGACAGGTTCATTGATGCGGTGATTGCTGAGCCGTATAGCCGCTATGCTTGGTTTGGCCTGGTCAAACTGCTGAAACAAAAAAATCTTTCGATGAAGATCGTGCGTCTTAGTGACAAGGCTCGCGTGACGCAGGTAGACGGTAAAGGCATTGCCATTGGCCTAAGCGACCATTTTCCCAAGGACGATCCCAATTATACTGCATGGCTTAGCTATGGGCTGACCCGAGCGGCATGGCGCGGCGAAAAATTCAAAACAGAGTTTCCGAAAGAGAAATCTTATCGGCACACATTAAAAGAAGAAGCGGATAGTCTTTCGACAATGATTAAGGTTCTGCAGGAGCACAAAGACTTTGCGATCATTAAACCAAGATTAGAGCCTTCGTTGCAGGATTTGATTAAGCTCTACGATGCCGGGTTCCTCGAACCGTTTATCTTGCTCCATCGAGCTGATGCAGACATTGCTCAAGATTATGATACTTACCGAGACTTAAACGGCGAAAAGATTAGACGGTATCTTGGCGATTTTGTTGTGCCGCAGTTGCCTGCTGCGAAGGCCAAATGAGACACCGCCTTGTTCCGGTTAGTCAATAATCGCACGGAAGAAGGCTGATACATTGGCTCCGGGCACCGGCTGTTTGCCCGGGTCGCGCCGCACCGGCGTTGACATATGCAACGTACCATCCATCAGCTCTGGCCCATCGGGCGGGCCAGGATAGCTGGAGGCCATCAACGAAACGGTGCCAAGCTTGACCGACTGAACCACATTCTGCGCTACAAGTTGATCGATCGCAGACTGGCTATCGCCCCAGAATTGCTTGCCGGTTTTGATGAGTTTGAGCGTCGGCAGATCGGCATTGGCCAGCTTATCACCGGGGATGGCCCAGACAGGCAGGCTGCCGAGACGCGCGATAAGGAAATACTGTCCTGCTTCGCGCTGGCTGCCGTCGCTATGCAGATAAGTGGAGCGGGTTTTCTGAAAATCGCCCATCTCCGCCGAGAAGTCAGCGATGCCGTAACCGAAGAGCGCGCGGCTGATCTGCGTCGCGTCGCGCAGGAACGGTCGCACAAATGTGGGGTCAGGCGACATATCCGCCAAATCGGGCATCGTACGCCGGCGGATATTGCCCTCCGTCAGCAATGGCGGCGCGCCGTGCCGCCCGGCAGCCTGAACAATCATCTCTTCCGCTGCTGCCGAGAAGCTCGCTAAGGTAATGGGCAAGGTACGGTTGACACGCGCCAGCGGCGCCGTGCTGATATGCTGCAATGTTGCCGCCGACAGCGGCGCGGGCGTGAGCAATTCCAGCTTGAGACCGTTCCAGGCCTCCAGCAGATTCTGCGTATCAGGCACTCGTTTCGCCAGCCCCATTGTGTAGTTTGCCTCTGGTTTTCATATGCGTTGTGACTATATCAAGTCATAGTCGGCGAGACGATACCGGCTATAGTTTCACTGGGAACACATGACACCGCAGCGACAACCTACTTTCTTCCTCACGCATGGCGCCGGCCCGTGCTTCTGGATGGATTTTCCGGCTCTCGGCCCTGGCGCGTTTGACAGCTTGCGCGCCTATTTCGCCAGCCTGCTTGACAGCCTGCCGCAGAAACCAGATGCCATCCTCGTCATGTCCGCGCATTGGGAGACGGAGGGGTTCACCGTCAGTGCCGCCGCCAAGCCCGGCATGATTTATGACTATAGCGGTTTTCCGGCGCATACCTATCAGCTATCTCACCCAGCAACGGGCTCTCCGGCGCTCGCGCAGACCGTGCAACGCCTGCTTACGTCAGCAGGTCTGGCCTCCGGATTGGACGCGGAACGCGGATTCGACCATGGCACCTTTGTGCCCATGATGAATGTCAATCCACCAGCAGATATTCCTATCGTCACGATCTCTGTGGCGCGCATCGCACTTAAGATCGTGCAGGAGCCTCCCAGATTCGAAACGCATATTGACGCGAATAAACGAGTGGAAAATACCACTTCCGATGGCATGTCGACGTTAACACCGCGCGAAGAGCATCTGTTACGGACGCGTTTCCGTATCAATACAAACACTAGCAATTGGCCTCAAGTAGTGGAGCAGCGGTTCAATTCTTCGCTTGAGCGTATCCGGCAGATTGAGGCTAAAGCGCTACGAAAATTGCAACGCGAATTTGACCCAGAAACACATTTTGCCGCCGGCGCCGCCTTGTCGCCCTTGCGCGATGCGAATATCCTCATTATTGGCAGCGGCAGCAGCTATCATAATCTACGGGATTTTTTCGCGGGTTCAGCGCAGGCGGCGGAAGCTTTTGACGGCTGGCTCGATGAGACCATAACGCTTACGGACGCCGCCGAACGCCACCAGCGATTGATTCATTGGGCAGAAGCACCCGGCGGCCAGGCCAGCCACCCACGCGCCGAACATCTGATTCCCCTCCTGACTGTGGCTGGCGCCGGCAGCACGGACCAGGCAAGAAGCGATTTTCATGCCTGCATCGGCAACAAGCCGTTTGCCTGCTTTCGGTTCGGGTAGCAAACAGAGCTGAGGAAGCCCATTATCATTGGTTGGATTTTATCACCCCCACCCCTATAGTTGGACTAGATGCCCTGCGATGTGGAGGATTCTATGCACTGCAACGTGATGCTGCGTTTGGCCCTACTTGCTTCAATGCTAATCTTGATACCATTCCCTGGGATCTCAGCCGGAGTGGATTCTGGACAAAAATATGACGTTTCCATTGGCTGGAGTCCTACGGGCAAGAAGGACGAAGATGCGATGTGGCTGGCCTACGTTATGGCCCGCGCGGCTTATGTCGATTCACATCGGAGCGAATATGCTCAGCAAACTGGTCCTATCGTTGCAAGTTTCGGAGAAGAGGTTGAAGGGCGCCAAAAGGTCGCGCAAGTGTACAACGAGATGCGCGGTAATGACCGTAGCCTGAACCTAACTTATTTCAACGATCTTGCGCTTGTTGAGGCGAACTCATTTATTGCGGAATATGTCTGGTCTTATTTGCGGCAGCCACATTGGCAGGAGCCAACAGGATTAAAGTTGTCAGCATTCAAAAAATGGTCGATCGCCAATATTCCGGGTCATAAACCCGAAACGCATGGCGGCATTGCTTTTATCCAACATGCGACGAAGCCTCCGGGCAAGCCGTAAGCCTAGGCATAGAGCATCATTTCTACGTATCTAAAAAGCTACGGAGTTTGCGGGAGCGTGACGGGTGTTTTAGCTTACGCAGCGCCTTGGCCTCAATCTGCCGGATGCGCTCGCGCGTCACGTTGAACTGTTGCCCCACTTCTTCCAGCGTGTGATCGGTGTTCATGCCGATGCCGAAGCGCATGCGCAGCACGCGCTCCTCGCGCGGCGTCAGGGATGACAGCACACGGGTCGTGGTTTCCCGCAGATTGGACTGGATGGCCGCGTCCAGCGGGATGATGGCGTTTTTGTCCTCAATGAAGTCGCCGAGATGCGAATCTTCCTCGTCGCCGATCGGCGTCTCCAGGCTAATCGGCTCCTTGGCGATTTTCAGCACCTTGCGCACTTTTTCCAGCGGCATATGCAGTTTTTCCGCCAGTTCCTCCGGCGTTGGCTCGCGGCCGATCTCGTGCAGCATCTGGCGGCTGGTGCGAACCAGCTTGTTGATCGTCTCGATCATGT
>CAYOGS010000087.1:0-2459 GCA_964403435.1 uncultured Rhodospirillales bacterium
AGCAGCTAACCATCATGACATTGCATGGCGCCAAGGGGTTAGAATTTGCGCATGTCTTTCTGCCAGGTTGGGAGGAAGAAGTATTTCCCTCTCGCCGCACTTTGGACGAAAGCGGCAATGCCGGTCTTGAGGAGGAACGTCGCCTCGCATATGTCGGCATCACCCGCGCCAAGGAATGCGCCACCATAACCTTTGCTGCCAGCCGCTTTCTGCACGGCGCTTGGCTGAACGCCATGCCGTCGCGCTTCATCGCCGAATTACCGGTGGCGCATGTGCGGAGGGAAAACGCCTTTGGTTTCGCGCCTGCGCCGCAGCGGGAGCGCAGCACACCGTTGTTCCAGCAATTGCAAGCTACACGCGGCGCCGGCAACCCTTATCGTCGCCCGCCGGAGATTGACGGCACCGCCTATGAGTTGCCGCAGCAGAGCAAAAGCCAGTCCGGTTTTGGTGTCGGCGAGCGCGTATTCCACCAGAAGTTCGGTTATGGCACCGTCAAGCGTGTGGAACATGACAAGCTGGAAATCAATTTCGATAAGGCTGGGGTGAAAAAGGTAGTGGACAGTTTCGTGCAGGCAGCGGATGCGGCGGGGCTGGAATGACGACACTCCATCAACTAACCCTTCAAGTGCCGCAGGCGCAGGCGACGATTTTCGCCGCACTGTTTGAAGACGATGCTTTGGCCGTAACGGTGCAGGCACCGCCGCGCCAGGCGCTGGCAGAGATCAACGTGTTGTATAACATGCCGCCAGCTGCCGACGCGGTAACGGTGCTCTTGCAAGATGCAGCGGAGCAAAATAAGTGGGCGATGCCGAAGTTCATAATCGCTCCGCTGGCGCAGGAAGATTGGCTCCAAAGGGTGGCGCAAGCCACCCCACCGCGCCGCATTGGTAGGCTTCTCATTCATAGCGCGCATGACAAGGACAAGGTCACCACAGCACTGCCGCGTTTGCAGATTGAAGCCGCGACAGCGTTTGGCACCGGCGAGCATCCATCGACCCAAATGTGTTTGATGCTCTTGCAGGAAGTGTTGCAGCACCGCACGCCGCGTCGGGCTCTGGATGTGGGGTGCGGTTCTGGCATATTGGCGCTGGCTTTGGCGCGGTTAGCGCACCGACGCTGCCTCGCGGTGGATTGCGACGCTGAGAGCGTGCGACTAACGCGGGAGAATGCGCGTATCAATGGTTTGTCACACTGGGTTACGGCGTTGCCAGGCGCAGGTTACCAGCCATACGCCGTGCGGCGGGGCCGGCCATATGATTTAGTCTTCGCCAACATCTTCGCGCGGCCGCTGATGGCGCTGGCAGTGGAGCTGCGGGCGCATCTGGCGCCGGGTGGCCATGCCATTCTGGCCGGCCTGTTGACCAGTCAGGCGCCGATGGTGCTGGCGGCGCACCGCTTGCAGCGTCTGCATCTGGTGCGGCAGATACGGCAGGGCGAATGGTCTGCTTTGTTGTTAAAGAAAGGGCAGAGGCGATGACGGCGGCGGAGAAATTGGCGGCGCTGCGGGCGCGCATGGCGGCGTTGCAATTGCAGGCTCTGCTGGTGCCAATGAGTGACCAATACCAAAACGAATATACGCCAGCACCAGCACGACGGCTGGAATGGCTCACTGGTTTCACGGGATCGGCAGGGTTCGTCATCGTACTGCCAGAACAGGCGGCGTTTTTCACCGATAGCCGCTATACGTTGCAGGCGCAGGAACAATTGCCGGCGGAACTTTACGCCTTATTTGATACAGCCGACAAAACGCCGCGCGACTGGCTTGCCGCGATAATGTCTGAGTCTGGCAGGGTCGGCTACGACCCTTGGCTGCACAGCTGCTCGGCACTGGAGCAATGGCGTACGGCATTGCCCAAGGCGGATTTCGTGGCGCTGGCAGATAATCCAGTGGACGCGCTGTGGGCAGACAGACCGGCACCAATGCTGACGGCAGTTGTGCTGCATGATCTGATGTATGCCGGGGAAAGCAGCGCCAACAAGCGGCAGAAGTTAGCCGAAGGTTTGCAAAAACAACAGGCTCAGGCCTTGATATTGACCGATCCGGCTTCCACCGCCTGGCTGCTGAATATCCGCGGCGGTGATGTGCCTCATACGCCGCTGCCACTCAGTTTCACCATTTTGCGCGCCGATGGCACGGCGGATTGGTTCGTGGACAGCCGTAAGGCAAAACCGGAACTGACGGCGCATTTGGACAACTCCGTGCGTGTGTGGGCGGAAACAGCATTTATTCCAGCTTTACAGGAACTGGGCGCGGCGCAGGCCAAAGTGCAAATTGATCCGGCACTCACCGCCGCCGCCATTGTCACCGCGTTGGAAGCGGCGGGCGCCACGCTTATTCGCGCCGAAGATCCATGCGCGCTGCCGCGGGCCTGCAAGAACGCGGTGGAGCAAGATGGAGCTCGTGCCGCGCACCGACGCGACGCCGTGGCGCTGGCGGCGTTCTTCGCCTGGCTCAATGC